>DASUFV010000249.1:0-3422 GCA_036274415.1 Actinomycetes bacterium | reverse complement strand
GGCAGGTGAGGTCGCGGGCGCGGACGGCGCGTTCGAGCCGGGCCGAAGGGCGGTACTGCTCTTCGGCAAGGTCCGTGAGGGCACCCGTGGCCGGGTCGGTCACGAGCCGCCGGAACACCGTACGGTGGGCGTCGTCTGCAGTTGGTCCTGCGAGGGTGCGGGCCTCAGGGGCGGTGATCGGTCCGACGCCGGGGATCCAGGCGGGTTCGTCGGAGGTGCCGGTGAGAACGTCGACTGGCACGACGACCTGAACCGAGACCGGTGGTGGGTCAATCTCACCGGTGAGGAGCTCGACCAGCGCGTCGGCGCGGCGGTTGTCCATCAGGTCCTCGGGGTCGCCGCCACGGGATTCTCGGGCAACCTGGTCGAGGATCTGCTGGATCCTCCTGGCCGCCACGGTGGGCAGCAGCGCCCACAGTTCGCTGACCCCGTCGTCGAGGTGTCGGATCACCACGCGCCGCTCACCTTGGGCGATCCTGCGACGGCGTTCAGCCGCGGCGGGGTCGGCGGCGATCTGACGGCGCCGCAGCCACTCCCGCAGCTGCGGTGCGGTATGGCCGGTGGCGTACTGCAAGGACGCGTCGATCAGTCGGTCCATCTGCTCGTCGGTGAGGGTCTCGCCGCACACCGCGTAGCTGTGCGCAATCGACTCGGCCTTGTCCCCGTCGATCTGACCGCTTCGCCACGCGGCCATCACCGATGCCGATCGCGCGGTACGCACGGCCCGGTCGTACCGGTGGCTGGCGGCGTGCCGAGTGCTGGACAGCAGTAGCGCGAGCTCATCGACGACGAACTCTTCGGTGCAGTGCGGACCGTAGTACCCGATCCGAGCCGCCTCAGCGTCGTCATGTCGACGGGCGCGGCCAGCTATCTCGGCGATCACATCAGCCTGGATCGCCTGCGCACTGTGCGACAGTGCCTCCAACACCGCGACCGCCTCACGCAAGGCGTCGTCGTCCATCGTGCCGAACCCGGTCGTCACCCACTCATGCGAAAGCAGCGACCGCTGAGCCGCTGCGGCGCATTCGATGAACGAGTTCGACATGCGCTGCACCCTGCCAGCCACCACCGACAGCAGCTGGTGCCGTCCACAGTAGGTTCGACCGATGGATCCGTTGGACATCGCGACTCAGATGACAGGAACACGCTTTCCGTCGCTTGTTGGCGCGTGGCTCTCGGGAAGCTCGGCGACGGATCGCGCAACCAGCACATCTGATGTGGACGTGGTGGTGGTCGCGAGTAACGTCCAATCATTCCGTGAGACGAGTGAGAGGGGTGGACGGCTCGTCGAGCTGTTCGTGCACACGGAGGCTTCGTTGGCCGAGTGGTACGCGTCTGAAGCCAGTGACCACCGGTGCACCTTGGCTCACATGATCGCGACTGGGCGGCTCGTTGCCGGCGGTGCGCGAGCCGAACGACTCCAGGTCGCTGCGCGACGTCATGTTGACGCTGGTCCACCCGCACGCACCACCGAGGAGGTCGCCGCACTGAGGTACCACCTCAGCGCGGCCCTCGATGACTTGGTCGAATCCGCCGACGACGAGCGAGTCTTCGTGGCACACGACGTGGTGGCGCTGACCAGCGATCTCGAGCTGGCACTCGCCCAGGCGTGGACCGGCCGCGGTCGCTGGCGTTACCGGTGGCTCGCTGACATAAGCCCTGAGGTGGCTCGTGGGTTGGCTGAAGGCCTCGGTGCGTTACGCACCGATCCGCAGCAACTCATCGACGTCGCTTCCGACGTGCTCGAACGGTCGGGAGGACGCCTGCAGGCCGGTTATCGCTTGGGCTGACGACGCTGCGTTCCCGCAGCTCAGCCCACGGAAACGCTCACGACGCGATCGTCATCGTCGGCGACGTCGGGCGTTCGACCGTCGGTGTTGCTGGTGGTGATCCAAAGGTCGCCGTTCGCCGCCACCTCGACGGTGCGGATCCTGCCCAGCTCGTCTTCTAGCGCGGCCTTCGGCTGCAGCGCACGATCACCATCCAGCGGGATCTGCCACAACCGTTCGCCGCGCAGCGCCCCCATGTACAGGACGCCGTCGCGCCACGCCAGGCCACTCGGCGACGCGTCTTCGACCGGCCAGGTGAGCTGCGGATTCGTGAATCCCGCGCTCTCGGCCTGGGCACCCCCATCACCCTCGTAGGTGGGCCAGCCGTAGTTGTTGCCTGGCTTGATCAGGTTCAGCTCGTCTGCCCGCGAGTCGCCGAACTCGGTGGCCCAAAGGCGTCCCGCTTCGTCGAAGGCGAGACCTTGGACGTTGCGGTGCCCGTAGCTCCAGACCGGCGAGCCCTTGAACGGGTTCCCGCTCGGTACGTCCCCGTCAGGAGTGATTCGCAAGATCTTTCCGGCCAGCGAGCTGCGGTCCTGGGCGAGTTCGGGCTCGCCGTGGTCGCCAGTCGTCACGTACAGCATCCCGTCCGGACCAAACACGAGACGTCCGCCGTCGTGAAGGGTCGCGCGCGGGATGCCGTCTATCAACACGGTTGGCTTGCCGAATCCCGAGGGGTTGTGCTTCATCGCGACGACCCGGTTGTCGCTCTCGGTAGTGAAGTAGGCGTAGACCAAGCGATCCTGTGCGTAGTTCGGCGAGACGGCGATCCCGAGCAGCCCACCCTCGACGTCGGGCGTCACGCCTGGCACCTCACCGATCGTGCGCGTCCGTTCGCCTGGTGCGACCTGCACGATCTCGCCGGTGGTGCGCTCGCTCACGAGAGCGCTGCCATCGGGAAGAAAGGCGACGCCCCAGGGAACATCGAGATTTGTCGCTATGTCGCGCGGCTGCCCGAGCGCAGGCAGCTTGCCAGGCGCTACGGATTGACTCGACTTGACGCTTCCGCTCGGCGACGGCGACGGCGACGTAGACGCAGTGTCGTCAGGTGAGGCAGCCGGGTCGTCATCCTCACTGAGCAACCACCACGCGCCAGCAACGACGAGCACCGCAACGACGACGCCAATGGCGATCCAGGCAATGAGTTTCCTGCTTGGGTCTGATGGTCCTGCTGGTTCTGCGGGTTCTGACGGCCCCGCGTCCGGTGTCATCGGGACATCATGGACTGCAACCAGCGCAATCGCGGCCACTACGGTGGCGGCGTGGCGCTCGTTTGGCTCCCAGAGGACGACTGGCAGCAGCAGCTGGACGTCCCTGCGGGGCTCGACATCGAGGTATGGCGCAGCGGTATGCCGATTCCCGACAGCGTCGCCTCCGTAGAGTTCTACGTCCCCGAGTACATGGGCCCTTCACGGGTGCTCGAAGTGATCTCGCAGTTGCCTTCGCTGCGGGTCATACAGACCCTCACCGCCGGTTATGACGACGTTCTGGCCCTTCGGCCCGACGGCGTGACCTTGTGCAACGCGGCCGGTGTTCACGATGCGAGCACCGCCGAGCTCGCCGTCGGGCTGGCGATCGCCAGCCTGCGCGGAT
>DASUFV010000248.1:0-4436 GCA_036274415.1 Actinomycetes bacterium | reverse complement strand
CCACCACGGCCACGAGAGTCAAGAGCGAAAGGGACAGCGAACGAGACGACGAACGAGCCATGGCGGCCTCCGAGAAAGGTTTCTCCGCAAGTTACTCCGGACGATTCACGACGGGAACACCCTGAAGGACGGCTATTTCGAAGCCGCGCCGAGCTTGGTCAAGCTCGACGAGACCAACCCCTGAAGTCGAGCTGTCTTTAGTCGAGCGACGAGCCCAGCCCCGCGTCAGGGGCGCACACGATGGCATGGGCGCGGTCGGTGACCTGGAGCTTGGTGAAGATGTTGGAGACGTGGTTGCGCACGGTCTTCGCAGGCAGGAACAGCCGCCGCGCGATCTCCGGGTTGCTCATCCCGTCCGCCACCAGCAACAGCACCGCTCAGGCGCCCCGGTCAGCTTCTGGGTCCCGGTCGGTGTCGGACTTTTGGGTGCCACGGTGGCGCTGTCCGCGGGTCGTCACAACGACCCATGGGTCGAGCAACCCGAGTGGGACGCCCGGCCAGCAGTGAGCCACCCGTCCTCTTGGTCGACTCCTCTTGGTCGACGGCGTCGACCACGTCACCTCCGGCTGAACGCTCAGAGCTGATCACGTGACGGCACGCTCGTCGTCTGACAGCGACCGCACGGGAGGACTCGACCGGCGGAACGCCGAGCGGAGTATCGGACGGAGATATCGACGGCGCGAACCGAGGAGGTCGATCGCGAAGACGAGGAGGATGAAGGCAACGGCGAACCTGACAAACTCCGCAGGATAGAAGAGCTGCACCGTGAAGACCGAGACGATGAGGACGGCGTCGACGCTTGTGGGACGGAGCGTGGCGAGGGCGGCGACGACGAAGAGAGTCACCGCGATGGTGAACCCCAGCTCCAACTGTTCGCGGCTGGCGAGCGGCATGGACACGCCTCCGCCTCCGGCCATGTAGGCGATGGGAAGCGCCCCCATGCCGAGAGTCCACTGGCTGACTGACGAAGCGAGGAACAGCGCCAGCCCCTGCGCGGGACGACGGTTGGCGACGAGCACAGCGACGATGACGAGCTCTGGGGCCTCGGTGGCGACAGGGACCACCGACTGGATCAGGAGGTACGGATCGATGCCGAGCGAGGTGCCGGTGGCGAGCAGTGCGTCCGCGAAGGGATTCGCGACTTCGAAGACAACGATGCCCGCGGCGACGATCAGACCGGCGATCAAGGGTCGCCGATAGTGTTCAGGGACCGAAAGGAGTCCGGCGGCCACTCCGACGACGGCAGGCTCTTCGTGGGGCGTGCCCTGCACGCGACGTGCATAGAGGATGTAGATCCCGAGAAGGACGAGACCGTCGAATGCCGTGAGCTTCCCCCGGGCCACGACCTGGATGGCGAAGAGCGCCGTGACCAGCAGGACCCCGAGCTCCAGCCGTCGGTTGGGAGCGAGGACGAGTGGGGTGGCACCTTCCCCCCTCTTGCGAGCGAGAGCGACGGTCAGCAGTGGCAGTGCCGTCGCCCCCGTGAGCAGGAGTCGAGTCGCGCCCGTCAGATTCGCGGTGACGAGCTCGGCTTGCTGGATGAAGGCGAAGCGAACCTCGATGATGAACTCGGGCAGCACCGCGACCAGCGCAACGACGGTGAGGACGAGGCCACCCGAGAAGACCGATTCTCCCGCGTCTGCTGCCCATGCCAGCATGAATGCCGCTGCAATCAGGCCGATGCCGAGGCCGATCATCGCGAGAGGCACTGGGAGACGTGCGCTTGTGCCATGGACAACCAGCCCGAGGGCCGCACATCCAGCAGCGACCGCCAGGTGTCGTTGCCATCGGGTGTCTTCCACTTGGCGTGGTCTGGCCCTCATCACGGTTGCTCCACGCGTAACCACGTCGCGGTCTGCGTCTGCATGTCGCGGCCGAGGGCCAGGGCGGTGAGCAGGTAGCGACCGGGGCTCTTCGGTGTCCAGTCGAACCTTGCCGAGTCAGCGGGGCAGCTGAAACGCCACGTGTGGACGTCGTCGTCAGGTCCCTCGATCCGGGCGATCGCCACACGACACTCCTCGGCCCGGAACCTCACCTCGGAAGGGCGTCCGACTCTGGCGACGTCTGGTACCTGGAGCAGCTCCATGGTCGGCGTGGGCGAGGCCTCCGGCGCGGATCGGACCGCTATCCGCACGGTCCTGGTGGCGATCTGCCCCTGCCCGCCGCGAGCGCCGATCACGAACAAGGCCGAGCCTGCTGATCGCGGGGTCCATCGCACAACCCCGGCGTGTCCTCGGACCAGGTAGCGCCGGCTGACCAGGGTGCCGCTGCGGGTGTAGATCTTCGCCCACCCTCGCCGCGCATCGGTGAGCTTGAACAAGACCCGCACTGCTCGGCCGACGACCGCATGGCGCGGCGCGTTGACGACACGAATGGTCGGACGAGGACTCAGCACGCGAAACGCCGTACCGCCCCTGGTGCTGGTGCCGTCCAGGCCTGCGACCTCGATACGCACGCGGGTGGCCCCAGCGACGGACGGCACCCACCTGACCGTTCGACGTCCGTTGGCCAGCCCGACACTTCTGCTCTGGCGGCCGGCCTCGGACAAGATGGTCACGACCGCCCGCCGCCCGTTCTCGACGCGGAACGGTAGGTCGATCGGCTTGCCGACGACGAGGGGCCCCTCGGGACGCAGCATGTCGACCTGTGGCGGCTCGTTCAGCGCCTGTCGGAGGGCGCTGTCGATGTCCGGACCCAGACCGGCACGCCCGTTCAGGAACGCGGTCACCCCCAGCATTCGCGCAGCGCCCGGTCCTCTGGAGCCCTCATACAGGCTCTGGAGCTGGACGACTCCGCCTGAGAGAAGGAACACGCGTGGGTTCCCGAGCAGGACCGCATCCAGCGATGACTTGTCCAGGTCCCGGATCTCGAGGTTGCGAAGACCCAGCAGGTTTCGGACACGCGATGTCGCAAAGACGATCCTGCTCATCTGGGCAGGTCCCAGCGTTGCCGGCTCCCGCTGAAGGTTTCTGGCAGCAAGACGCGCTCGGCCCTGGTGGTCCACCCAGCCGGCGAGGTCTCCAACCAGGTTCTGCCCGCTGCGCGGTGTGTAGAAGGTTTCGAGCACGATCCGTAGCCCGGTGTGACCGGGTGGCGGCGCGAACTTGTACGAAGGCGGCAGGATCCGCCGGAGGTCGTCCTCATCCGACTCGTCGAAGTCGACGTCCCCCGCGACCTCGACCGGACCGGACAGGGCAGTCGGCCGCGACCACTCGTCGGCGTGGCTTACGAAGAGGTCCGGTCGGGTCGTGTGGAACCTCTCGTAAGCGGTGGCCTGCGCGTCGAAGAGGTCGGCCGGGTATCGGAGCCGTTGGCGTAGCTCGACGGGCATCTCTTCCACGGGACGGAAGAGGCTCGGGAACATCTCCGCCCACGCACGTGCGATCGGCTCCGATTCGTCGGTCAAGTAGAGCTTGACGCTCCCGGAGTAGGCGTCGACGGTGGCACGAACTGATGCGCGAGCGTAGTTGACCCGGGCATCGCCGAGGTCCACTTGTTCGGCGTACGGATAGTTGTTGCTCGTGCTGTAGCCATCCACGACGAAGACAATCCGGCCGTTTGCGGTGAGCGGCACCTCCTCGGCGTCCCAGTGGATGAAAGGCGCCAGCGTGTGCAACCGATCGCTCACGTCCCGGTGGAGGATGATCCGCGAATCGGGCGTGATGTCGTCGGACAGCAATAGCTCCTTGCTGCCCAGTGCGAGCGCGAACGCCGCTCTACGGGTCCAGCTCGACAGCGGGATCCCACCGCTTCCGCTGTAGTGATACGAGGCTCGGGGTGCACCGTCCGGGGCCGGGATGTCGACCTCCGGACGTCGAGTTCCCACCAGGACCCACGGCGACTCCGCGATCGCGACGTCAGTCGCAGGAGTGGCCACGCCGGGCTCAGGGTCCTGACCGACCTTCGGCAGATTCCCGAAGTAGATTCGTGGCTCGCGAACACCCAGTCCTGGATCCAGCAAGCGGGGCTCACCGTTCCGATCGGTCTCCATGCCCGAGAACCGGATCAGGCCGAGCCCGTGGGTGAACGCGACACGGTCGTTGATCCACTTTCCACCGTCTGCGGGCACCGAGCGAAGGTCCAGTTCGCGAGGGCTGACCAAGGTCGGTTGCCGCCGCCCGTCGATGCGAGTGACGTCGAATGTCGGGTGGTCCGGCCTGTAGTAGGGCGTCTCGGTCACGAGCTCGCGCATTCTCGACCCGAGCACCCACCCATCCCACGCCGGTACATTCTTGAGTCGGTCACTCAGCGCCGTGAAGTCGGCCGCACTGAACTCGCCTGCTGATGAGTACGGCTGGACCTCGATGGCGTCGAGCCCGAGACCAACGCTCGTGGCCTCCAACGACCGCTGCAGGAACGGCTGCTGGCTCAAGAGTGGATTCGGGGCGACGACGTACCGCTCGACGACCGCCGGGATCACAGCACCGACGAGGCCC
>DASUFV010000247.1:0-2913 GCA_036274415.1 Actinomycetes bacterium | reverse complement strand
CCTTCCCCCGGTAGCCACGCGGACACCGGGTCGGTCACCAGCGAAGAGACGCGAGTCTCCACCGTAGTCGGGTCGTGCCCCTGAGCACGGAGCCCCTCGACCAGCGCCGTTGCGGAAGCGGGCAACCACGGCCACTCGCTCGCCCAGTGCCCCGGGTCGATCAGCGCCGGGCCGCCACTCGCGAGGTGCTCGGACGCCGGATGGTGCCGCAAGTCGGCGGTCATGAAGGCATCCACGCCCGCTGCCACGGCGTCCGGCAGGAGGCTGTCACCGGCGCCGCCGCAAACAGCGACGCGGCGGATGGTCTGCTCGAGATCACCATGGACGCGGACGCCGGCTGGCGTCTGAGGCAGGGCCGCAGCGACGCGCTGCGCGAAGTCACCGAGCGTCTGGCCTGTGCTCAGAGAACCGGTTCGCCCCAGCCCGGTGTCAGAGGGCAGCTCGGCGAGCTCGTAGACATCGACTGCGACTTCTTCGTAGGGGTGGGCGGAGCGCAACGCGTCCAAGACGGCGGCGCGGCGCTGGCGTGGCACGAGCATCTCGACCCGACTCTCGTCCAACACCTCGGCACTTCCCACCGAACCGATCGTCGGGTTGGCGCCGGGCTGAGGGGTGAACGTTCCCGTTCCGGTGCCGGACCACGCGCACCTCACGTAATCGCCTAGCGTTCCGCCGCCAGCGGCAGCCATCGCATCGATCACCTTGGCCGCATCGGAGGGTGGCACAAACGTGACGACCTTGTCCGTCGTCCCCTGCGGCCACGGCCGCAGCGGCTCGACGTCGGTGAGACCGAGCGCTTCGGCCAGCGCGTCGTTCACCCCGCCGCTGGCGACGTCCGCGTTGGTGTGAGCGGTGAACAGTGCGCAGTCACCGCGGATCAACCGCTGCAAAGCACGGCCCTTCCACGTGTCAGCGGCGACACTGTGCACTCCGCGGAGGAGCAGAGGGTGATGCGTGATCAGCAGGTCGGCGTCCCACTCGAGCGCCTCGTCGATGACCGGCGGCAGCGGGTCGACGGCGAACATCACCCGGCGGACCGGGTCGGAGCGATCACCGCACGTGAGTCCGACGGCATCCCAGTCCTCGGCTGTCTGAGGTGGGTAGAGGCCGTCCAGCACGCCAAGGACGTCGACGACCGTGACTCCGGAACGTGATTTCGTCACGCGGGGCACTGTAGTCACGACGGGGGGTTCCGCCCCAGGCTCCATGGGAGTACTACGGCATCGGGTGCGACGACGCCGCGAACAGAGCGCTCGCCGCAGAAGGAGGAGTCATGTACGGGACCGTGATGATTGCCAAGCCCGCCGTCTCCATAGATGAGATGCGCAGAAGGTCTGAGAAGTGGGAGGCAGAACGCGGAACGACGGCCGGCTACATCGACCAGTGGGTAATGGCCGCGGACGACGGCCGGATTGTGATGGCCGTGCGGTTCGAGTCCAAGGAGAAGTACGTAGCGCTCTCCGATGACCCGAAGCAGGACGAGTGGTGGCGCACGGAGATGGCGCCCTTGCTCGATGGCGAACCAGAGTGGATCGACGGGGAGTGGATCGACCTCTAACCCAGTTCGGCGTCGGTGTTGCCCAGCTGCACCAAGACGACGCCCACAATCACAATGACAAGACCCACACCCGTGATGGGTGTGATCTTGTCGTTGAACGCCGCCATGCCGATCAGAGTGACGAGCGCGATACCGAACGCTGACCAGATCGCGTAAACGATCCCCTGCGGAATTCCGGTCTTCATGATCAGCGCCAACAGGTAGAACGAAGCGCCGTAGCCGATCACGACGACCAAGGACGGCCAGAACTTCGTGAAGCCATCGGAGACGCGCAAGAAGACAGTCCCCGTGACCTCGAAAAGGATCGCACTCGCCAGCAGTAACCAGGTGGGCATGCGGTCATCCTGTCAGGCGACATAGCGACTAGTTGCTACTGCCCTACCCGCCGGAGGAGCGCTCGCCACGCCTTGACGTGCGTCGTGTCACGGAACTCGTTGATACGGAAGACCGCCGGCTCGATCTCGTCGACCGACCAGCCCTCCGCGAAGGCTGCGCGGATTTCCGCCTGCGTGATGCGTCGGGGGCCCCACTTGCCTTCACCCGGTTGATGTTCGCTGAAGCAAATCAGATGTAGTAGGCCGTCAGGGTTCGTTACGCGCGTGAGGTTGTCGACGTACGCACGCTGCTCAGCCCCGCTGAACGAGTGGAACACTCCGCTGTCGAGCACGGTGTCGAACGCGCCATCCTCGAAAGGCACTAGTTCGACCATGTTGACGACCGAGAATTCGACATCGAGCCCACGGTCCTCTGCCTTGCGCCGGGCGATCTCGATGACGTTCCGCGAAATGTCGACGCCCAGAACCTCAGCGCCGTTCTCTCGCGCGAGCAAGCTGTGCTCGCCGGTGCCACAACCGGAGTCGAGCAAGCGGCCCGCGATGAGCCCCCTGCTTATGAGCGTCTCCATTTCTGGCTGCGCCTTGTCAATGACCCACGGAGGTGGGTCATCGAGATCGGAGTAGACGCCATCCCAATGCTCAGGCGTGTTCTCGCTCACCGCGCCAGGCTCTCACGCCTCTCGAGAAACGACCTCAGCATCCACGTGGCAGTGACCACGTCCCACACCGTGCCCGCTCCGTCGCTGTCTGTCACGTTGCTTGTCAGCAAGGAGATTCGGGAGTAGGAATGCCGCGCAGGGCTCCACTCACAGTCCTGGTCACAATCGGGGTGCGGCTGGGCAAAGCCGAAGGCGGTCTGTATGAAGACACGCAACCTCATCGCGATGGCAGCGCTCCCGCTGATTCTGTTCGCGGGCATGCCCGCTGCTCAAGCAGCTGCTCCCGACGTCAACGAGCACTACTCGTTCGCCGAATCAAGCAACTTCCGTGACTGCGGCCTTCGCCTGCATGAGGACGCCA
>DASUFV010000246.1:0-13065 GCA_036274415.1 Actinomycetes bacterium | reverse complement strand
TCGTGGTCGTCTTGCCGTGTGTCCCGGCAACCACAACGGACTGATAGCCGCGCATGCAGTACGCCAGCGCTTCGGCGCGATGGAGTACGCGCACGCCGCGCTCGCGAGCAGTCACCAGCTCAGGGTTCGAATCGGTGATGGCTGTTGACACGATCACCGTGTCGGTGTCCGGTAGGGACTCGGGTGTCTGTCCGAGGTGAATCGAAGCACCCAGCGCGCGAAGGGACGCCACGACACGCGACTCGCGCAGCTCACTGCCGGTCACGGTGACGCCACGCGAGCACAGCATGCGGGTCAGCGCCGACATTCCCGCGCCAGCCACCCCGATCAGGTGGACGCGGCCGAGTTCGTCCAATGGGGACGGTTCACGGCCTTGCTTGCTGGGGCTCAAGGGCCCGCTCGGGGTGCTCGTCATGACCGGACCGCCGACAGCACCAGCTCGGCCAGCCGCTCGTCGGCGTCGCGTGCGCCAAGGCTCAATGCACCGGCGCTCATCGCGGCCAGCCGGGTTGGGTCCAGAACCAACCCGCCGACCAGGTGTTCGACCACCACGGGCGAAAGGTCCTCGTCCTTGACGACGACGGCCGCATCAGCCTGCACCATCGGTTGTGCGTTGACCGCCTGTTCACCGTTGCTGTGCGGGTAGGGCACGAATACGGCCGGCAGTCCCACCGCTGCAAGTTCAGCACACGTCATAGCGCCGGATCGGGCGAGCACCAGGTCGGCGGCCGCATACGCCAAGTCCATTCGTTCCAGATACGGCACGACCACGTAGGGCGGGTCATCCCGTTGGCGCTCGATGCGTACCTCGTTGTTGGGCCCTGCGGCGTGCAGTATCTGGACCCCGCGCTCCAGCAATGACCGCGCAGCGCCCTCCATCGCGACGTTGATCGTGCGCGCCCCTTGCGATCCTCCGAATACCAACAGGGTGGGGCGATCGGGGTCGAGCCCAAACGTCGATCGTGCTTCGTCACGTAGTTCTTCGCGGTCGATCGAGGCGATTGCCTGACGGAGCGGTATACCAATCAGTTTCGCGTGCGGTAGTTCGTTGACCGTGGACGGGACGCTCACTGCCACGAACCTCGTGAATCGCGCCCCGATCCGGTTGGCCACACCTGGCCGTGCGTTCGCCTCGTGAACGACGAAGGGGACGCCCGTGCGTCGCGCTCCGACATACGCGGGCAAGGCGACGTACCCGCCGAAGCCCACGACGACATCGATCCGTTCGTCCTTGATGACGCGAATGGCAGCGCGGACCGCTGACCATGTTCCTGTCGGCACTCCCAACCAGCGCCTCCAGTCGCCACGCGGCATGGTCACCTTGGGGATGAGCCTCAGTCGGTAGCCACGCGCCGGGACCAGTTGCTTTTCGAGTCCTGCCTCTGTTCCAAGGGCGACGATCTCAATCGAGTGGTCGCGTCGGCGCAGTGCGTCCGCCAGGGCGAGGGCAGGTTCGACGTGGCCCGCGGTTCCGCCGCCGGCCAGCAAGACGCGGGGCGGGTGGGCCGCCCCTGGAGCAGACGGCGGCGGCGTCATCACTGCGCGCGAGCCGTCGCTTCAGAGCGGGAGCGTCGGAGGTGCCTGCGCCAGCGACCGCGCCTGGCCCTCAACGCCTCCCTTGCTCCGGGAAGGTCACGGGCGAACGACAACAGCATGCCCAGCCCGAACAAAGTGGCCAGCAACGCCGACCCTCCGTATGAGACGAGGGGAAGTGGCACGCCGGTGATCGGGATGACGCTCAGGACCCCGCCGACATTGATAATCATCTGGACTCCGATCCAGACGACCATCCCACCCGCGGCAAAACGCACGAAGAGATTGTCGGTCGCGAGCGCAATCCGCAGAGCACCGAGAATCAGCGCGCCGAAGAGCAGCAGGACGGTGATCGTGCCGACCAGTCCGAGCTCTTCGCCGATGATGGCGAAGATGAAGTCGGTGTGGGCCTCAGGGAGCGTCCCCCACTTCTCCCGGCTGGCGCCCAGACCGACGCCCCACCACCCTCCAGACGCAAGCGCGAACATGCTGTGCGCTGCTTGCCATCCCGAGCCCTCGTAGTCAGCAAACGGGTCAAGGAAGGACTGCAGTCGCGACAGTCGGGCACTTCGCTGAAGCGTCATGTACGCGATCAACATGAGAACCGGAGCGGCAAGACCGATGAACACCCGCAACGGCGACCCGGCCACGAACAAGAGGCCCGCGACGATACCCATAAGGATCAGAGATGTTCCAAGGTCTCCTCCAAGCAGGACGAGACCAACAACGAGAGCAGCAACTGGAACGAGTGGCACCAGAACGTGCTTCTGCAAGTGCAGCAGTTTCCGCTTGCGCGTCAGCAGGTCCGCGCCCCAGACCACAAGGGCGAGCTTGGCCAGCTCTGCGGGCTGAATGCGGAACGGCCCACCCACGTCGATCCAGTTCTGGTTGCCGTTGACACTGACGCCGATGCCTGGAACGAGCACGAGGACGAGAAGAACCAGCGAGACGATGAGCAACGGCAAGGCCATCCGCCGGAACCAGATGGTCGGCAAGCGGCTGGCAATCAGCAGCACCGGGATGCCGATCAAGACGAAGATTGCCTGCCGCTGACCGATCACCCACGATGAACCGCTCGACGCGTAAGCCTCGACGCTCGAGGCCGACAGGACCATGACCAGTCCCAGCGCCGTGAGCATGACCGTGCTGCCCAGCACGAGGTAGTACGGCGCAAGCGGCTTGGCGAGTGCGGCACGAGCGGACGCGAGCACTGTGGGGCGTGCGACATCAGCTCCAGGCGGGGAAGTGAGAGTCATTGCCGATCCGTCAGCGCCTCAGGTGGGCAACAGCCTCGGCGAACGCGCGGCCTCGGGCCCGATAGTCGACGAACTGGTCCATGGAGGCGCACGCCGGCGCAAGCAGCACCGTGTCGTGCCGCTGGGCGAGCGCAGCAGCAGCTCCGACGGCACTTCTCATGGGATCAGTGTCCCCGGCTGGCACCGCGATCAGAGGTACCTCGGGCGCGTGTCGCCGAAAGGCCTCGCGGAGGGGTTCCTGGTCGACTCCGATCAGCACGACCCCGCGAAGACGTGCGCGGTGGCGGCGCACGAGGCTGTCGAAGTCGCCACCCTTGGCCAGGCCCCCGGCGATCCAGACCACGTGGTAGGTCGCACTGAGCGCGGTATCGGCTGCGTGCGCATTGGTGGCTTTGGAGTTGTCGACGTACGCCACCTCGTCGACGACGTCCACGGTCTCGCCACGATGCGCGTCGACCTCGAACGACAGGGCACCGCCCCGCACCGCCTCGACCGGCGCGCCGAACGAGCGAGCCAAGGCTGCCGCTGCCAGCGTGTCGGTGACAACTGGTGGAGAACCGTCGGGAAGGGCGTCGATGGCCACCAGCTCGACTGCATGACTGGAACGTTCGGCGATGAACGCACGATCGACGAGCACCCCGTCGACAACGCCAACCATCGACCGCTCGGGGATGCCAAGCGTGAAACCGATTGCGCGGCACCCCTCGACGACATCCGCGTCCTCCGCTAATTCCTCGACTCGGCGATCGTCGTGGTTGTACACGATCGCCTTCTGCGTCCCCTGGAAGACGCGACTCTTGTCGCGCACGTACTCCGTCAACGATCCATGCCAGTCGAGATGATCAGGTGCGATGTTCAGGAGGGCAGAGGCGGTGGCGGACAACGACGGAGTGAAGTGCAGCTGGTAGCTCGACAGCTCGACGACGAAGACTTCCGGCCCCGGCTCCACAAAGATCGCTTCGGCCATTGGCAGTCCGATGTTGCCTGCGGCCAGCGGTCTCAACCCAGCGGCTCGCAGCATCGCATCCACGAGCTGCACCGTCGTGGTCTTGCCGTTGGTACCCGTAACGGTGAGCCACGGCGTCGACTCAGGCCGGAGCTGCCACGCGAGCTGTTCGCCGCTCCAGGTGGTGGCAGCCGTCGCCCTGACGATCCACGGGTGCGTGGGTCTCAGCCCTGGAGACGGAACCAGCAGATCGCCAGCGACGCCGACGTCGTCCGGGGCGCCGAGGTGAACCGTCGCTCCGAGGGTTCCGAGCACATCCGCGCGTTTGACGAGCACGTCGTCGTCTTTGCCTGGACGCTGTGCCTCCAGAACCGTGACACGTGCACCGACGCGAAGGAGTGCGTCAGCGGCCGCGAACCCCGAGCTGCCGAGCCCGGCGACGGTAGCCGAAATCCCCGACCAGTCCGAGGAGCGGTCAGCGGCAGCAAGCCACGCGGCGGCATCGCTCACCCGACACCGCCACCGCCGAGCCACTCGGTGTAGAAGAGCACGAAGCCCACGCCTGTGAAGAGCCCAGACACAATCCAGAATCTGGTGACGATCAACACCTCGGGCCAGCCTTTCAGCTCGAAATGATGTTGCAGTGGAGACATGAGGAAGACGCGTTTGCCGGTGGCCTTGAACGACGCCACCTGGATGATCACCGACGCCGTGATCACGACGAAGAGTCCAGCCATCACGGGGAGCAAGAGCTCGGTGTGCGTGCAGATCGCGATTCCCGCCATCGCCCCACCGAGGGCGAGCGATCCGGTGTCTCCCATGAAGATTCGCGCCGGCGAGGCGTTCCACCACAAGAACCCGAAGCAGGAACCCATGACGCCCGCAGCAATCACGGCGAGGTCCAGAGGATTTCGAACCTCATAGCAGTTGGGTAGCACGATCTCGGCGCATCGTTGGTTGTACTGCCACAGCCCGACCGTCACGTAGGCACCGAAGACCATGGACGCGGCACCAGCCGCAAGTCCGTCCAGCCCATCGGAGACGTTCACCGCGTTTGAGGTGGCAGCCACCATGAACCAGACCCAGAGCACGTACAGCCCGATCGGCAGGAACAGCCAATCAATGTCACGGACGAACGAGATGTACTGATTGGCCGGTGTGAGTCCGTCGGTGTTCGGGAACTGCAAGGCCAGCAGTCCGAACACGATGGCGATGACCGCTTGCCCGATCAGCTTGGTCTTGACCCGCAGTCCGGTCGAACGACGTCGGAAGATCTTGATGTAGTCGTCGGCGAACCCGACTGAGGCGAGACCAACCATCAGGAACAAGACCAGAGAGGCGGATGCACTCGGTCCACTTCCGGCGATGAGGTGCGCGATGGTGTAGCTGACGATGGTGCCGGCCACGAGCACGACACCGCCCATCGAGGGCGTTCCCTTCTTGCCGGCGTGGTCGGGCACGGCGTAGCCGAGCTCGTCGGCGTCCCGAATGGATTGCGCGTACCCCCTGTCGCGCAACCACTTTGCCCACCACGGAGTGACGGCGAACGAGAAGACCAGACTTGTGACGACCGCGATCAGAACCAGTCTCACGTAGGCACCTCGGCCAGAAGCGCGGACGCGAGAGACTCCAGCCCGACCGCGCGCGATGCTTTCAGCAGCACGACGTCCTCTGGCCGCACCTGCTCGCGCAGGATGGCAAGCGCACCCTCAACGTCCGGAACGAACATCGACTCCTGACCCCATGACCCTTCTAGCGCGGCTCCCTGATGGATCGGCCGGGCGCCTTCTCCCACGACGACCAACCGTTGCACATCCAACCGCACGACCAGCCGACCAATCGCGTCGTGTTCGGCCATAGATGACTTCCCCAACTCGCGCATCTCGCCGAGTACCGCCCAGCACCGGCGTCCGCTGGCGATCTGCTTCAGCGATTTGAGCGCAGCCCGCATGGACTCGGGGCTGGCGTTGTAGGCGTCATTGATGACGACCAGTCCGTCCGAACGTTCGACCACCTCCATGCGCCATCGGCTCTTCGGCGTGGCCTCGGAAAGAGCACGCCCGATGAGGTCTGGCGGCATGCCCACGGCTGATCCCACGGCGGCCGCGGCGAGCGCATTGGGAATCGCGTGGCTGCCGACGTACTGCAGGCTCACCCGCGACGTTCCCGATGGCATCGTGAGCAGAAAGCCGGCACGGTCAAGCTCGTCGGCAGTCACCTGCGCGGCCCGGACGTCGGCGGCATCGCTCATCCCGAACCCGATGACCTGCGCGTCGGTTCTTTGTTCCATCTGGCTGACCAGTGGGTCGTCGAGGTTCAGCACGGCGGTGCCGTCCGGACGAAGGGCCTCGACGAGTTCAGCCTTTGCGTCGGCGATGGCCAGCTGGCTTCCGAACTCACCTACGTGGGCGGTTCCCACACCGAGTTCCACCCCAATGGACGGCGGCGCCACATCGCACAGATACGCAATGTGCCCCTTTCCGCGCGCACCCATCTCGAGCACCAGGTAGCGCGTCGCGGCGTCCGCTTCGAGAACGGTGAGCGGCAGACCCAGCTCGTTGTTGAAGGAGCCAGGTGGTGACACGGTCGGTGCGTCGGCGGCAAGCACCTCGGCTGTCAGGTCCTTGGCGGTCGTCTTGCCCACCGAACCAGTGACTGCAACAACGATGACATCGGGAAGTCGATCGAGGTGAAAGCGCGCGAGTCGACCCAAAGCGGCCAGCACGTCAGGGACAACGATGGTCGGCGCAGTTGTGGCACGACTTCCTAGCACGCCGACACCGCCAGCGGTCATCACGTCTGCGGCGAAGTCGTGTCCATCGACTCGAGTCCCTTCGAGGGCGACGAACAGCGAGCCACTGCGCACTTGTCGCGAATCCGAGCACACGTGCGTCACGACACTCGACGGGTCTCCCCCGTTGAGGGAGCCGCCAACGGCGTCGGCGATCGCCGCCAGTGTCGTGGGGATCACGAGGGCTCCACATGGGGCTGCACGCGCTCCCAGGCGGCGGCCAGCTCCACTCGGTCGTCGAACGGCGTCACGACACCATCGACCTCTTGTCCGGTCTCATGTCCCTTACCCGCGACGAGGACGACGTCGCCGCGTCGTGCCCGGCGCACCGCGGCCTCGATGGCAGCCCGGCGGTCTCCGATGACGACGACTTCTGCGCGTCCGACGTCCTCCACCTCCTGGGCGCCAGAGAGAACAGCCTGTCGGATGGTCGCAGGGTCCTCGCTTCGCGGGTTGTCGTCGGTGATCACGACGATGTCCGCCCGGCGAGCGGCGACGGCGCCCATTGGAGCCCGTTTGGTGCTGTCCCGGTCGCCACCACAACCGAAGACGACGATCACCCTGCCATCACCGGAGGGTCGCACAGCATCGATCGCTCGACCCAGTGCGTCGGTGGTGTGCGCGTAGTCGACGACCAGAGCAACCTCTCTCGGCCCGACCCGCTCCATCCGACCGGGGACGCCAGGACACAGTGCGATGCCCTTCGCGGCCGTCGAGGCGTCGACACCTGCCGTCTCCAGCAGCAGCTGCGCGAGTGCGGCGTTGGAGACGTTGAACCGACCCATGAGCGAGACCTCGCACGACCTCGTTGAGCGGTCCGGACCACTGAGCTCGAATCGGTAACCGCCATTGAGTCGTTCGCGTACGTCCTCGATCGTCCAGTCGGCGGCATCGGAGAACCCGACCGTGATGACCGGAACACCTGCACCGTCCGCGATGCGACGACCACCCTCGTCATCGATGGTGACCACCGACTGTCGGCTGTGACCTGGCTGAAACAGCGCGAGCTTGGCGTCGAAGTACGCCTCCTCCGACCGATGGAAGTCGAGATGGTCGGTGCTCAGCTGGGTGAAGCCGGCAACGTCGAAGCGGCAACCGTCGACGCGTCCCATTGCCAGGGCGTGGCTCGACACCTCCATGGCAACGGCGGTCACGCCACGCTCGAGCATCACGGCCAGCAGTGCGTGCAGCTCAGTGGCCTCCGGCGTCGTCTTGGACGTCTCGAATGCCGCACCGTCGATGATCGTCCCGACCGTCCCGACCACCCCGGTGCGATGGCCTGCGGAACGCAACCCCGATTCCAGGAGATACGTGGTGGTGGTCTTGCCGTTGGTTCCAGTGACGCCGATCGTGAGCAGCTGGTCGGCAGGTCGCCCGTAGACCTCCGCGGCGATCTCGCCGACGCGGCCGCGCGGGGAGTGGACGACGATCAGGGGCGTTGACGTCGCCACGAAGTCACGTCCCTCACTGTCGGTGAGCACGGCGACGGCTCCATCCGCGGACGCCTGGTTCGCAAACCGTGCTCCGTGGACACGTTCTCCGGGAAGTCCGATGAACAAGTCTCCGGGGCGAACGTCGCGGGAATCGAGACTCACGCCGGTCACCGAGGTGTTGGCGGCAGTCCCCGGGTCGAAGCCGAGTCGCGCACACACATCGGCGAGTGAGACGGCGCGCGGAGTAGGGCGCGGCGTCCGCTGCTGGGCGTCCATCGTGCCGCCTAGGGAGTGAACGTCAGCCGCATCGACGGTGACTCGTGGGGCGTTGGTGGGACACCTTCGGTCTGAAGAGCAAACGATGTGACGCGTTTGAAGACCGGGCCGCCCAACA
The DNA here is from genome assembly GCA_036274415.1 of Actinomycetes bacterium. Taxonomy (GTDB): domain Bacteria; phylum Actinomycetota; class Actinomycetes; order JAHEKZ01; family JAHEKZ01; genus JAHEKZ01. The sequence continues at coordinate 4,712 of DASUFV010000246.1, read as the reverse complement.
GACCCCCGTAGTGACCGTTCTGCGGGTCCTGAAGTGTCACAGACACCACGACAGCCGGCTTGTCGGCCGGCGCGAAGCCGATGAACGACGCCGTGTAGCCGCGGTAGCAACTGCACGAGTCGTCGACGCGCTCTGCCGTTCCGGTCTTGCCCGCCACCCGGTAACCGGGGATCTGCGCCATGGGAGCCGTGCCCTGGTCGGAAACCACGCTCTCCATCATCTCGCGGAGGGTCCTCGCCGTCTCAGGGCGCACCACACGGATGCGGTCAGGTGGCGGTGCGGGGGTGAAATCCCCGTCGGCGTCAGTGGACCCCGCCACGATCGTGGGCTCCACACGCACCCCGTCGTTGGCGATGGTCGCGAAGACCGACGTTGCCTGCACTGCGTTCAGAGATAGGCCCTGCCCGAACGGGATGGTCGTCGCGTTCGTCGCATCCCAGTCGTTGACGTTCGGCAGGAGTCCGGCGCTCTCACCCGGTAGATCGATGCCGCTGGTCGACCCCATGCCGAACTTCCGCAGGTACTCGTACAACGGTCGTTGACCAAGACGCTCGGCGATCTTCACCGTGCCGATGTTGCTCGACTGCGCGAGCACGCCCGTCGCCGTCAGGTGCAACGTGCCGTGTGGGGTGTGGTCATGGAACTCGCGTTCACCGCGCCACAACGTGGGTGGAACGGTGATCGGGGTCGTCGGCTTGACGGCTCCGGCATCCAACGCCGCGGCCATCGTCATGACCTTGCTGGTGCTACCCGGCTCGTAGATCTCGGTAATGGCCCGGTTCCCACGATCTTCGTCCGGAGCATCGGTGGGCTCGCGTGGGTCGAAGGATGGATAAGTGGCGAGCGCTTTCACTTCACCGGTCCGTGGATCCATGACGACGACGGTGCCGCTCTCTGCGGCTGACTCTTTGACCTTCGCTCGGATTGCGCGCTCGGCGATGGACTGGATGTACCGATCGATCGTGAGCTGGAGGTCGACACCAGCGACCGGCTCGTCGGTTTGCGTGTCACCACTCGGTATGAGGCGGCCTCCTGCTCCGGCCTCGTACGTCATGTGGCCGTCCTTGCCGGCGAGCTCGTCGTCCCATCCGTACTCGAGGCCGGCCAATCCGTGACCATCGGACCCGACGAAGCCGAGGACAGCAGCGGCGAGGTCTCCCTGCGGGTAGACGCGCTTGGCGGTGGGTTGGCTGTAGATGCCCGGCAGCCGCAGTTCCGCGACCTTGTCCCAGGTCTTGGGTGTCACCGACTTCTCCACGTACGCGAACACGGCGTCACCGTCGAGTCGGGCACGCAGGACCTTGACAGGCTCGTTCAGAACGGGCGCCAGTGCGGCCGCTACCGCGAGCGGATCGGCAATCTGGGTTTGGTCGGCGGTGACGTCGACGGCATCGACCGTGGTCGCGAGCGCCACTCCATCGGCATCACTGATCGTGCCTCGGGTGGCCGGAATGATCACGGTGCGCAGACGCTCCTGTTCCGCGGTCGCAGCGTACGCGGCGGCTTCCACCCCCTGAAGCTGCAGCAGCCGCCCCATGAACAACGACATGATCATGGCGACAACGATTCCCACCGCAAGCAGTCGTCTCCGGGGGTCGACGACGTGCCGCTTCGACGTCACTGGTCTTCTCCCCCGCCGTTCCCGCCCTGCTTGGAGCCGTCATTGTTCGAGGCATTCGAGGCGTGATCGGTGTCCCCGCCTCCGGACTGCTTCTTCCTTTCGTTGTTCTGTGGCTGGCTTGTCTGGTCGTTCTGTTTCTCACCGGTCCGGTCATTGGATTGCTGCGCAGGCTCCGTCGTTTCCGCGCTGTTGCCATCATCGGTGGAGATGACCGGGGCGACAGGCGCCGAGGCCGGTACCGGCTCACCGAGAATCTTTCCGTCCTCGGCGCGCAGGAAGGCTGGGTTCTGTGACGGCACCATGCCGAGCGACTTGGCGCGACGAGCGAGGCGTTGCGGTGCGGCGAGTTCGGACGCCCGCTGCTGCAGCGCTTGTTCCCGGTCTGCCAGATTCGCCACACGCTCGTTGAGCGTGTGCAGCGTGAACGATCCCTGCGCGAGGAGGGTGTTCAGCAGCAGCAATGTGCCAAGGCCCGTTGCCAGCAAGACCAGCACCACGATGACGAATGGCGCCCTCGCAGGGGTCACAGGGGCGCGGACGACGTGAACTGCCGGTTTGCTCGGTCGGTGAGCCGCCGGTTGTGCGCGTCGGGTCACTGCGGCGGTGCTCATGCGGCCTCCCGCACCCGTTCGACGGAACGAACGCGCACCGGTGCGGACCGTGGGTTGGCCGCCACCTCTTCGTCGCTCGCTCGTTCCGCACCGCGGGTCAGCATGACGAGCTCGGGACCCCTACCGGGCACGGGTAAGTCGGGAGGAACGTCGTCACGCATGTGTGCGGCCAGGGTCTGCTTGGCGACGCGGTCCTCGAGCGACTGGTAGGACATGACGACCAGGCGTCCATGCAAAGCCAGAGCGTCCACCGCTGCAGGTAGCGCCCTGCGGAGCGCCCCCAGCTCGTCGTTCACTTCGATCCGGAGTGCCTGGAACGTGCGCTTCGCAGGATGCCCGCCCTCGCGCTGCGCGGGAGCCGGCACTGACGACCGAATCACCTCGACCAGCTCGGCGCTCGACGCCAGCGGTCGTCGCGCGACGATCGCGCGCGCGATGCGCTGTGCGTAGCGTTCTTCTCCGTACTCACGAAGGACCCGGGCCAGCTCGGAGACCGAGTAGCTGTTGACGACGTCCGCCGCTGTCCGCTCGGCAGTCGCGTCCATCCGCATGTCGAGCGGCGCGTCGTAGGAATAGGCGAACCCGCGAGTCGGGTCATCGAGCTGCATCGATGAGACACCGAGGTCGAAGAGAACGCCGTTGACCCGTGGCAGACCCAGCTCGGAGAGCACCGTCCCGATCTCGTCGTAGACGGCGTGCACCAGTGTGATGCGGGTGCTGAAGTCGGCCAAGCGCTGCTGAGCAGCCGCCAGAGCTTGCCGGTCACGGTCGATGCCGACCAGCCGAGCTGTGGGGCACGCTGTGAGGATCGCTTCGGAGTGACCCGCCAAGCCCAACGTGGCATCGACCATCACTGAGCCGGGGCGCTGCAGGGCTGGCGCGAGAAGGGCCACGACGCGGTCGCGCATGACAGGCACATGCTGAAAAGCGTCGGCGGAGCTCACGTCACCCTCACTGAGCCAGCGACGCTGATCACGAGCCAGGACAGCACGGCAGTGATGGCGATTGCTGCGGGAAGGGCGGCCCAACCGCGTAAGCCGCCGTCCCGGCGGATCCGTCCGACGCGGCTACGCGCTGCACCCAGGGCAGAGCGGGTTCCACCGACAAGCGCACGGATCACACTTCCCGGACGGACCGGCGTGATTCCTACGGTGCCACTCATGCTCGACCCTTCACGTGCGGCTGGCGGTCATCGACCGGCGCTTGATGCTGGTGCTTGATGTTGGGTGAGGCCTGCTCGGTGTGGTCTTCCTCCGCTGCATCGCCCTGGCACCGGGGAAGGTGCGCCAGGTTCGAGAGCGGCGGAAGACCACACCGAGCGGTCTCTTGATCGCGGTCTCTTGAGTGGGCTCAGATGCCCGGCAGCACCTCCTCGCTCAGTTCGGCGTAGGCGTCCTCGGTTGCTTCGCGGTACTGCGCCCACCGTTGGGAGTCCCAGATCTCTACTCGTGTCCCGGCCCCGATCACTGCGCACTCCTTGGAGAGCGCCGCGTATTCGCGAAGTGTCGGCGGAATGGTGATGCGGCCTTGTCGGTCGGGCAGCTCGTCCGATGCACCGGACAGCAGCACTCGCACGTAGTCACGCGCCCGCTTGTTCGAGAGCGGGACCGACTCGAACCGGCGCGTGTAGTCGACGAACTCCTGACGGGGAAAGACATAGAGCGCGTGCTCTTGCCCCTTGGTGATCACCAGCCCTCCTTGCAGGGCTTCGCGAAAGCGCGCGGGGAGGAAGAGCCGGCCCTTGTCGTCGAGCTTGGGGTAGTGCTCGCCCAGGAACACCCTGGCCACCTCCCCGCTCCGCGCTCATCCACGTTGCGCCACAGTACCCCACTTTCCCCCACCGTCAACCATTTCGGCTGCTAGGGGCCGAAAGTTGAGCCATAAAGACGCAGTTCAGCCCGGTGGGGTGAAGTGGAGTGGACTTTTCGGCGCTGAACCAGGGGAACCGGCGGCTTACGCTTACGGTCTGACGTGCGCGACGTGCAACGTGCCAGATCTGGAGGTTCAGTGACCGCCGCCATCGGCTCAACTCCCCCACCGGCGGACGACGTCACCGAGGTGACCGACCAGACGCCCGACCTGTCCCGCAGAGGCACCGAGATCGGGGACGCCGTCGCGGGGGTGATCGAAGGAAAGCCGGAGGCGATTCGTCTGGCGCTCGTCGTTCTGCTCGCTGAGGGCCACCTGCTCATCGAGGATGTCCCCGGAGTCGGCAAGACGATGCTCGCCAAGTCGCTGGCGCGAGCACTCGACTGCACCGTTCGCCGCATCCAGTTCACACCCGACCTGCTGCCGAGTGACATCACCGGTGTGAGCGTCTTCAACCAGGAGACGCGCGACTTTGAGTTTCGGCCCGGCGCCGTGTTCGCGAACATCGTCATCGGCGACGAAATCAACCGCGCTTCACCGAAGACTCAGTCGGCGCTACTCGAGGCGATGGAAGAACACCAGGTCACCGTCGACGGCTCCACGTACCCATT
>DASUFV010000245.1:0-3262 GCA_036274415.1 Actinomycetes bacterium | reverse complement strand
CGTTCAGGCATGACCGCGATCAACCGGGGATTCTTCATTTCGGCCGCGGTCTCCATCGTCCTCGTGATCGGAGCGACCTTCTGGTTGATCCCGGCCAAGGCCTTCGACCTGACTGGCGTTGCCGTGGCGGGCGAGGACGGGGTATTCGCAAGCATCGACGTCGACAGCTACAACCTGCGTTTGCTGACGATCGGTGCCGTCGTCATCGGCATCGTGCTGGCGGCGGCGATCCAACAGCTCACCGGTTACTTCACCGAGACCAACCGCCGCCCGGTCGACGACGTTGCCAAGTCTTCACTCACCGGTCCGGCGACGGTCATCTTGTCGGGAATCTCGCTCGGACTGGAGTCCGCCGTGTACTCGGCGCTGTTGATCGGTGCTGCTGTTTATGGAGCATTTCTGCTCGGCGCCGGCTCGATCACGTTGTCGTTGTTTGCCATCGCGCTGGCTGGAACTGGTCTGCTGACGACAGTCGGCGTCATCGTGGCAATGGACACGTTCGGCCCGGTCTCTGACAACGCACAGGGCATCGCGGAGATGTCTGGCGACGTGCACGGTGATGGCGCGCAGATTCTCACCAACCTCGACGCCGTGGGTAACACGACCAAGGCGATCACCAAGGGAATCGCGATCGCCACAGCTGTTCTTGCGGCGACCGCGCTGTTCGGATCCTTCCGCGAGGGAATCCTCGGCGCTGCAGAGGACGCCACGGGCGCCGTTGACAATCTCTCACCGCTTGAAGCACTCCAGTACGTGGGCGTCCTCGACGTGTCGAACCCGGCGAACCTGGTGGGCCTTCTCATCGGGGCTGCCGTGGTGTTCCTCTTCTCAGGCTTGGCGATCAACGCGGTGTCCCGCGCTGCGGGTGCAGTGATCTTCGAGGTGCGTCGTCAGTTCAGAGAGCACCCCGGAATCATGGACGGAACTGAGCGCCCGGAGTACGGCAAGGTCGTCGACATCGTGACCAGGGACTCGCTGCGCGAGCTCGCGACTCCCGGACTGCTGGCCGTCATGACTCCTATCGCCGTCGGCTTTGGGCTCGGGGTCGGGCCGCTGGGCGCTTACCTCGCTGGGACGATCGCCACCGGTTTGCTGATGGCCATTTTCCTGGCCAACTCCGGTGGTGCGTGGGACAACGCCAAGAAGTTCGTCGAAGACGGCAACTTCGGAGGCAAGGGCTCTGAACCTCACGCTGCGACGGTGATCGGAGACACCGTCGGCGACCCGTTCAAAGACACCGCCGGCCCAGCCATCAACCCGCTGATCAAGGTGATGAACCTGGTCGCATTGCTGATCGCACCGGCCATCGTTCAGCTGTCGATCGGTGACGACGCCAACTCGACGTTGCGCGTCGTGATCTCGGTCGCCGCCGTAGCTGTTGTTGTCGCCGCGGTGGTCGTCAGCAAGCGCAAGAGCATTGCGGTGGGCGAGGGGTAATGACCACGCGCCTCCCAGGAGGCGATGTACCCATCAGGCTCGCCGAACGTCTGCACGCCCTCGACTACACGGTCGAGGGCGTGCAGCGTTTGGTGGGAGCAGTGGCATCACGCGCCCTCGAGCGTGATGAGACGCTTCCGGCGTCCCGCGCTATCCGTGATGATCGGTCGCCGCTGGCAACTGTCGTTCGCGTGCTCGTTGCCGGCGAGACGGTCGAGCGCGCAGAGTTGGAGGCTGCTCTCGGTCTGACCACTGAACAGCTGGGTGATCTTGTCGCGTCGTCATCGAACGAGGTGCGAGCGTCAGTAGACCTGTCACCCTGTGCGATTGATGAAGAGAGCTGGTTGATCGCCTCCGACTGGTCAACACGCCATACCGGTGTACCGAGCGCGTCCGACCACGTCCTGGGTGTGGGCGGCGCATCGATGATGCTGGCCCAGTGCACGGTGCGCCCGACCGTCGACCGATCTCTGGACATCGGCACAGGATGTGGCGTCCAGGCATTGCTACTCGCCTCTCATAGTCGCGACGTCGTAGCCACCGATGTGAGCCAGCGTTGCCTGGAGTTCGCACGATTCAATGCCGAGCTGAATGGTCGCAGGATCGCGCTCCGCGCTGGCAGCCTGTTCGAACCCGTGGTCAACGATGAGTACGACCTGATCGTCAGCAACCCGCCCTTTGTGGTGGGTTCGCCTACGCGAGGACGACACGACTATCGCGACTTCGGCGGCTCAGGTGATGAAGTCTGTCAGCGCGTCGTTACCGGCTCAGAGCGCCACCTTTCCCCGGGTGGCTGGTGTCAGCTGTTGGCCAACTGGGAGATCGTGGACGCGGACGACTGGTCTTTGAACCCTCGATCGTGGACGGCTGAGACCGGACTTGACGGGTGGGTCATCCAGCGCGAGGTGCAGGACCCCGCTGAGTACGTGGAGACCTGGCTGCGTGATGCGGGCGAGCATCGCGGACGGCGGTATCGCGCGCTCTACGACGAGTGGCTCACTGCGCTGGACGCCCGAGGCGTCACGGGCATCGGGTTCGGGCTCATCAATCTGAGGCGTGGTGACCGATCGATGCCGATCCGGCGTTTCCAGCATGCGCCACAGGCGTGGCTGCAACCCGTGGCGCCCGACATCGAACGCTGGTTCGCAGTACATGCGCTGCTCGCAGACGATCAAGCACGGGTGCTGCTCGAACGCTGGAAGGTCTCCGACGACGTGGTCATCGAGCAGCACTTGCGGGGCGGTGCACAGCCGATCGTCATGGCGCGGCGCACGACGGGTATGTGCTGGAGCGGCCCGATCGACGCCTTCGGAGTCGACGTGCTGGCCCGACTGGACGGCTCCCAGCCAGCCGCGGAGGCCGTCCTGTCGGTTGCTGTCGAGCACAACATCGCCCAGGAGGATGCCCTGAGACAGGCGGTCCCAGCGTTGCTGCGGCTCGCCGAGGAAGGATTCATCCGGGCGGTGGCGTGACTGTCCCCATACGACGGGCAGATGCGCTGGTGAGGCCCCTCGCTGCTAGCGTCGCTGGCGTTTGACGGTCGTGGGGCAGTTTGACAAGGGGCCCCCGCCGTCAGTCAGACTCCGGGCGGCGTCCAGGTCTAACCGGTGATAGGCGCAGGTCAACGAGACAAGGGAGCTGCTGGTGGCAACAAACGGCGATGGGGCTGTGCGACGCCTCGTCATCGTCGAGTCGCCAGCAAAGGCCAAGACGATCCGCGGATATCTCGGCAACGGCTACGAGGTCGAGGCGAGTGTTGGCCATATCCGCGACCTTCCGAAGAGTGCCGCAGACATCCCTGCCAAGTACAAGAAGGAGAAGTGGG
>DASUFV010000244.1:0-16137 GCA_036274415.1 Actinomycetes bacterium | reverse complement strand
GCGCCGACGATCGCGGCAGCGACGTTGTCGTTCTGCAGGACCCACGCCAACGCCAGCTGCGCCATCGAGAGCCCCGCGTCGTCCGCGATCGGCTTGAGCTTCTGCACGCGCTCGAGGATTCGGTCGCTGAGGTAGTCCTCCATGATGTCGACGCCCTTGGGTGTGGACCCGCGCGAACCTTCCGGTGCCTTCTGGCCAGGGAGGTACTTGCCCGTGAGTGCACCTTGCGCCATCGGGGACCACACGATCTGCGAGAGACCGAGTTCACGCGAGGTCGGGACGACTTCCGCTTCGATCACGCGCCACAGCATCGAGTACTCGGGCTGGTTCGACACAAGACGGTCGAGGCCCATCCCCTGCTGAATGGTGACGGCGTCGCGGATCTGCGATGACTTCCATTCGCTGACGCCGACGTACAACACCTTGCCCTGCCGGATCAGGTCGTCGAATGCGCGCAGCACTTCGTCGAGAGGAGTTTCGTAGTCGAAGCGGTGCGCTTGGTAGAGGTCGACGTAGTCGGTGCCGAGCCTGCGCAGGGACGCCTCACACGACTCCATGATGTGCTTGCGTGAAAGCCCACGGTCGTTGGGACCGTCGCCGGTTGCCCAATAGACCTTCGTGAAGATCTCGAGCCCCTCGCGGCGCTGTCCTTTGAGCGCGACACCCAGAGCGGTCTCGGCGCGACCATGCGCGTAGACATCCGCGGTGTCGAACGTGGTGATGCCGACGTCCAATGCGGCGTTGACACACGCGGTCGCCGCGTCCTGGTCGATCTGTGAGCCGTGGGTGAGCCAGTTCCCGTAGGTGAGCTCGCTGACCTTGAGGCCGCTTCTGCCGAGATGTCTGTACTCCATGGCGTGACCTTAACCCGCGAGTCAGGAGTCAGCATTGCCATCGATGCCGGACCAGCGAGGGTTCAACTGAGTGAGGCAACCTCGGGCGAGCTGCCCGGAGGATGACCTAACCGCAACAGTGCGACCAGAACGACGACCTCTAGCCCGAGCAACAGGACGGCAGCAGCGCGGTAGTCGAGCAGCCAGAGGCCGAGCGCGGCGACGGAGAACAGCACGAGCTCGATGGCCACGCGAAGCGGAAGTGCAACGTCGAACCGCGCTTTCGGAGAAAGGCACAAGCCCCACAACGTCGCGGACGCGATGGGCAAGACGACGGCGAGGATCACTTGCAGCGTGGTGGGTTCGGCGAGGTTCCAGCCGATGACTGCCCACGCTGCCAAGAGGGCCAGCTCGAGCAAGAACCGTGCGGTGAGCAACACGGCAGTCAGGACCGACACAGGCGTGATGCTATGAGTCAGGCAACGGTTGCCGGAACCTCGCCTTTGACGTACTTGCGCGTCCAGCCGCGTTCGACTTTGGGAACCGGCATGCGGCGCTTGCGCGACTGCAACGAGCGTCCGAACGCGTACGCCAATGCACCGCGACGCTGTCCCTGCTCGGGGATCTCGCGGTTCAGTGCCCGGCGCAAGCCGAGAAGTGACAATCCGGAATCGACGGTGATGACGATGTAGAACCCGAGAAGCACGATCGTCGATAGTTGTTGGAGCGCAGGCACGGGCATGAAGAGCAGCACGAGCGCGGTGATCACGACCGGCCAGAACACCTCGCCGACGTTCCGGCGTCCGTCGATCCAGTTGCGGGCGATGTGCCGCGCCTTTCCTTGGTCGCGCGGCGGATATCGCCGTTCGTCGCCGCTGCGCATCGCCTCGACGGCCTCTTGGCGCTCTTTGGCCCGCTCTGCCTTGAGCCGAGCCCTGGCTTCCCGCTTGTCCTTGGGCGGCGCGGCCTTCTGCTTGCGGGCGGCTTCGGCCTCGCGGCGCTTGGGTGTTGGCCGGCCCTTGCCCTGCTTCTGGTCTTCGGCACCCGCCTGCTCAGCATTGCTGGCCGCATCGGACTCAGGTGAGCTGGCGATCGGGCTTCTCCGGAAGAGCACGCCCTCAGGTTAGTCCGGCAGCGCGGACGCCTGCGCCGCGGACCGTGCCCAAGCCTGGGTGCCAAAGGTCCCTGGAGCCCTTGGGGAGTGGATGCCTAGGGTGAGGGCGTCGACTCCGACGGAAGGATCTCCATGCGCGTCACATCGATCGGCCATGCCGGCCTGCACATCGAGACTGCGCACGGTTCGATCCTGTGTGACCCGTGGTTCTCTCCGGCGTACTTCGCGTCCTGGTACCCGTTCCCGGCGAACGACGGCCTGGATTTCGAGGCGCTCGGCGCGTCCGACTATCTCTATGTGTCGCACCTGCATCGCGACCACTACGACCCAGAGTGGCTCTCACGCCACATGGACAAGGACGCCACCGTGCTGTTGCCGGACTACGGCGTCCCCGATTTGCGAGAAGCGCTGGAGAACCTGGGCTTCCACCGCTTCATCGCAACGGCGAACGCCGAGCCGTTCGAGCATGACGGTCTCACGCTGATGATTTCCGCGATGACCGCACCCAACGACGGACCTCTGGGCGACTCGTGCCTTTCGGTGGACGACGGCACGGCTGCGTTCTTGAACCAGAACGACGCGCGTCCCACGAACCTCGAGCCGATCGTGCAGTTTGGCCAGTACGACGGGCACTCGCTGCAGTACTCGGGCGCGATCTGGTTTCCGATGGTCTACGAGATTCCCGACACCGTTAAGCAAGGCCTGGGCGAGCGCAAGCGGGCCAACGGGATGGACCGGGCGCGACGGTACGCCGAGGCGATCGGGGCTCGCTGGGTTCTGCCGAACGCCGGCCCTCCTGCCTTCCTCGACGACGACCTGTTCGAGATCAACGACTTTGGCCAGAAGGGAAACGTCTTTCCCGACCAGCTCGTGTTCCTCGACTACCTCGAGTCGATGGGTGTCTCCAACGGCCTGTTCTTCTCGACCGGCTCCACGGTGACGCTCGATCGCTCGTCCCCGAAAGCGGTCGTCGAACACCCAGGCGGGGAGGAAGAGGCCAAGTACCCGTACACGCACAAGCGCGAGTACCTGACGGCATACGCCGCCCGGACGAAGGACGACCGCGAGGCACGCAAGCTGAGCTGGACGTCGACCTCCGATCCGTTGCTGCCGCAGCTGAAGGAGTGGTGGGAGCCGCTCATGCAGCAGATGCCGACGTTGTGCGGACGCCTGGGCGACCGCGTCCTCATTCGGACGGAGAAAGAGCAGATCGTCGCCGATTTCGTCGATCAGGTGGTCGTCCCGTACGAGGACCAGGAATGTCGGTATCAGCTGACGATCGACGACCGGCTCGTCCGCTACTGCGTCGAGAACCGTCTGGCCGACTGGGTGAACGAGCTCTTCCTGTCCTGCCGCTTCCAGGCCAAGCGGAAGGGGCCCTACAACGAGCAGGTCTACACCTGGTTCAAGTCGCTGTCGCCAGATCACGCGCGGTACGTGGAGTCGTGGCTCGAGACCGATCGCGAGTCGCACGAGATGTGGCGCTTCGGAGATCATCTCGTCCAGCGACACTGCCCCCACCTGGGTGCTGACCTCGCCCGATTCGGTGAAGTCGAGGACGGCGTCCTCACCTGTGGCCTGCACGGCTGGCAGTTCGACATCGACTCGGGCAAGTGCCTCACGTCCGACGACGCCCACCTGTTGACCAAGCGCATCGCGCACCGCGACACCGAGGACATCCGCGCCTAGCCCCAGGCCAGGCCCGTCGCGCGGCCCAAGGGGGAACCGTGTGTCACCATGGAGGGGTCCGGGAATGGCCCTGCGCCACCTGAACGTTGAGCAACGTTGAGCACGACAGCCGACCGGAGGAGACCTCCTGCCATGACCGTCCAGAACGACACTGCGGTAACCGCGGACGCGGGCACCGCGCCTCAAGGCGTGCTGCTGACCGACACTGCCGCCGCCAAGGTCAAGGCCCTGCTGGAGCAAGAGGGACGCACCGATCTGGCGCTGCGCATTGCGGTTCAGCCCGGCGGATGCTCGGGTCTGCGCTATCAGCTCTTCTTCGACGACCGCTCCCTCGACGGTGACGACGTGCACAGCTACGACGGGTTCAGCCTGGTCGTCGACCGCATGAGCTCCCCGTACCTGGGTGGCGCCACGATCGACTTCGTCGACACGATCGAGAAGCAGGGGTTCACGATCGACAACCCCAACGCCACAGGCTCCTGCGCCTGTGGAGACTCCTTCAGCTGACCGGCCCCGCCTCAGTCGCCCGTCCGGGCTCACTTTGGCCGTCTGGCTTCGGGCCCGTCGAGTGACAGGCAGAATGGCCGGCGGCGGTCATTCGTCCGCCTGACGACGCCTCGAGGGGGATTTCCTGGTGTCACGCTCCCGCGTGCTGGCTCTTTGTTCTGTCCTGACTCTTGCCGTTCCTGTTTCGCTCTTGGCGCCGGGGTCTGCCTCGGCAGCTGTTGACTCCGACGTCTATACGTGGGGCAGCAATGGGTTCGGCCAACTCGGCGACGGATCTGCCCCAACTGCCGTGAGAGGCACACCGGACCTCGTTCCGGTGTCCAGCATCGTGGAGGCGTCCGGCGGGCGTGAGCACGTGCTCGCGTTGACCGACGACGGCACCGTGGTGACGTGGGGCTCGGACGCCTTCGGCCAGTTGGGCAACGGGCTGCCGCTCGGCAACCAGTCGTCCCCGATCACCGTCGACGGGCTCAGCGGAGTCGTTGACGTGGACGACGGGCACTACCACTCGTTGGCACTCAAGAGTGACGGAACGGTCTGGGGGTGGGGTCAGAACTCGCTCGGGCAGCTTGCGCAGGGCAACGACAGCGACCGTGTCCCTTCACCTGCGCAATGGGGGACCGTCAGCAACGCGGTCGGCATCTTCGGCGGCCGCGACATGACCTACGTCCTGACCGACAGCGGATCGGTTCTGTGCTCGGGCGGCAGAGGACTCGAGTGCGGGCGGGCGACCGGCAGCGAGATCACCGACCCCGTCACCGTCAACGGGCTGCCTGACATCGTCGACATCGCCGGTGGTCGCAACCACGCCGTGGCGCTGGCCGACGACGGGACGGTGTGGACGTGGGGCATGAACGACTTCGGCCAGCTCGGCGACGACTCCAAGACCGATCGAGCCACCCCTCAGCAAGTTGCCGGGCTCAGCGGCGTCGTCGACGTCGGCGCGGGTGCCGAGCACTCCCTGGCCGTCACCTCCGGCGGTCACGTCTACACGTGGGGTCGCAATTTCCGCGCCGAGCTCGGTCTGGGCAACACCGTCGATCGGGACGTCCCGGTCGAGGTGCCTGGGCTCAGCGGCATCGTCGAGGTGGACGCCGGTCGCTCCCATTCGTTCGCGATCACCGGGGACGGACGCCTGTGGGCGTGGGGTTGGAACGAGTTCCAGCAGGTGAACACGTCAGCAGACGACACCATCGAGAACCCGTTCCAAGTGTCTGGGGTCACCGACGTGGTGGCTGCCGGTGGCGGCCAGGCGTATTCCTTCGCGTTGACCGAGCCTGAGGCCGCGGTGCTGTCTGACGGCTTCGACACGGGGCTCTCCAACTGGACCGTCACCGGTCGGCTGAAGGTCGACAACACCCGCTGGTCCCCAGTGGGTGAGGCACCCAGCGTTCGCGCCTCAGTGACGTCGCGAAAGGCGGGAGCTGTTCGGCCGTTGCCGAACAACCTCGACGACGCCTGTGCGCAGGCGTGGGTCCGTCCCGTCTCGGCCGGCACCGTCAGCGCCCTCGTGGCGCTCCGCGACAGCTCGGGCGCCCTCATTGCTCAGCTGCAGCTTCGTCCGAACGGCGCTCTGCGGGCCCGTAGTGACATCGACAAGGTCACCGCGGCTGCTGGTGCGAAGCTGCCGTTCAATCAGTGGAGCAAGATCGAGTTGTGCACAAGCAACACAGCGACCGACACGGTGAGCGTCTCGGTCGGTGGGGTCGAGGTCGGTTCGTGGAACTGGACGACGACTGCGGCTGGTCAGGTGCAGGTGGGGTCGTTGAAGAAGTCCACGGTCACGGTGAACATCGACGACGTCGCTGTGCTCTGACTGCGCCGCAGGTCAGTCTCGTGATCGGACGCGCCAGGTAGCGTTCCCTCGACTTGAGGGAGGCGTGCATGGCAGGACAGGCCACGCGGGATGACAGGCACGAGCTGTCGGTGGGTCGGATCGCGGTCACTGGGTCGGTCGCGACCGACCACCTGATGACGTTCCAGGGGCGGTTCGCCGACGCCTTGATCCCTGAGAAGCTCAGCTCGCTGTCGGTCTCCTTCCTGGTGGACGACCTGGAGGTCCGCCGTGGGGGCGTGGGGGCGAACATCGCCTTCGGGCTGGGCGTCCTCGGGCTGCGACCCTTGCTCGTCGCCGCAGTCGGGCCGGACTTCGACGACTACCGATCCTGGCTCGGGCGGCACGGTGTCGACACCGACGCAGTGCACGTCGACGAGGTCAGGCGCACGGCACGCTTCGTGTGCACCACCGACGCTGATCAGAACCAGATCGCCTCGTTCTATCCCGGAGCGATGGCGGCGGCGCGACACATCGAGCTCGGCCCGGTGCTCGAGCGTTCCGGCGGCATCGGGCTCGCGATCATCGGGGCCGATGATCCCGACGCGATGGTGAACCACACCGTCGAGTGTCGCCAGCGCGGGCTCCCGTTCGCTGCGGATCCGTCTCAGCAGTTGAGCAGCCTCGACGGCGACGCCATCGCCACTCTCGTCGAGGGGGCAGCCGTGCTCTTCAGCAACGAGTACGAGTCAGCCCTCATCGCCAAGCGAACCGGCTGGTCAGCCGACGACGTTCTGGACCGCGTCGGCATCAGAGTGACCACCCTGGGCAAGCGCGGAGCACGAGTCGAGCGGCGGGGGCACCCCACGATCGAAGTCGGCGTCCCCGCCGAAGAGCGAGTCGCCGACCCCACAGGTGTCGGGGACGCCTTCCGGGCGGGTTTCCTGGCCGGGCTCGCCTGGGACGTTGGGCTGGAGCGGGCGGCTCAGGTCGGTTGCATGCTCGCCACGTATGTGGTCGAGACGGTGGGCACGCAGGAGTACCGCTTCGACCGCGCAGGGTTCATCGACCGGCTGGGCGGGGCATACGGGCAAGAGGCACTCGACGAGCTGAGCCGGGCTTGGAAGGCGGCGTAGGGGTCGGTGCCCCAGGAACCACCCCCGACCCGTTGGGTTCTGCCCGACGTCGACCGGCTGCCCGACGAGCTCCAGGACGAGGACCTGGTCGGGTTCGGGGGAGACCTTGAGCCGGGAACGCTGCTCGCGGCGTACCGAACCGGACTGTTCCCCATGCACGTTCCGATCAGGGAGGAAGACGGCGAGCAGCCCGAATTGCTCGAGATCGGCTGGTGGTCGCCGGAGCCGCGTGGCATCTTGCCGCTCGACGGGCTGGTGATCTCGCGCTCACTGCGCAGGTCGTGCCGCCGCATGAGCACAACGGTGGACAAGGCCTTTTCGACCGTCGTCGATCGCTGCGCAGACACCCGCGAGGACGGACAGTGGATCAACGACTCGATCAAGAGCGCGTACTGCGAGCTTCATGACTTGGGATGGGCACACAGCATCGAGACCTGGCAGGACGGCGAGCTGGTCGGAGGCCTCTATGGGGTTTCGATCGGCGGCCTCTTCGCGGGCGAGTCGATGTTCCACAGCGCGACGGACGCGTCCAAGGTGGCGTTGGTCAGGCTGGTCGAGGATCTTGCCGCTGACGGTGCTGACCGGCTGCTGGACGTGCAGTGGGTCACACCGCACCTGGCGTCGCTGGGCGCCATCGCCATTCCACGACAAGAGTACCTGGAGCGGCTGGCGGCGGCGTTGCGGCTGCCGCCACCGGCGGCGTGGAGCTGCACTTGAGGGACGTCCTCGACACGTTCGGGACGGTGTCCGCCCCCGCCTGTGAAGGCCCCCTGACCTGCGCTAGCGTGGCCTTGCCATTGCTGCTTCGTCCGCTGCGGCGACGCACCTTCCGGTGTGCGCTCGCTGCCTGCCCGAGGAGACTGAACGCTCGTGACGTCCGCTCGCGCCGCCGGGCGCGGCCGCCGTATGTGGGTGGCTGCCTTCGTCGGCGGTGTTGCGCTCTTTGCGCTGACCGGTTGCTCCCTCGACGACGTGCCGAACCAGATCGCCATACCTGATCCGGTCACCGACAGTGGCGACCGAATCTTCCATCTGTGGCAGGCAACCTGGGTTGCGCTGTGGGCCATCGGCATCTTCACGTGGGCGCTCATGCTGGGCGCGGCGTTCTGGTTCCGGCGGCGCCGCGAGGACTACGTCCCGAAGCAGACGCGGTACAACCTGCCGATCGAGGTGATGTACACCGTTACACCCCTCATCGTGATCCTGGTCTTCGCTTGGCCCACCATCCGCGACAGCGACATCATCACCGAGGTCTCCGGCGAGCAGGATCAGACCATCAACGTCGTGGGCTACCAGTGGGAGTGGGGCTTCAACTACATCGACGAGGACGTGTACTCGGTCGGTTCGCCTGCCGATCCGCCGACGTTGTATCTGCCGGTTGACCAGAAGACACAGTTCGTGCTCACCTCACCTGACGTCATTCACTCGTTCTGGGTGCCGGACTTCCTGTTCAAGCTCGACGTCGTCCCCGGTAGGGCGAACACCTTCGAGCTGGTTCCCACGGATGAGGGCCGCTACGAGGGCAAGTGCGCCGAGATGTGCGGCACGTACCACTCACAGATGCTCTTCTGGGTCGAAGTCGTCGACCAGGCGACGTTCGACGCGAAGATGGAAGAGCTCCGGGAGGCCGGCCAGACCGGTCAGCTCGAGACCGGACGTCCGGACACCGGCGCGAATGATCTGGGCAAGACCCGGATTGGAGACGACTCATGACCCTCGTCGAAGAGCCCGGCACGCAGACCATCACTGCGCCGGCGCCCGCGGAGCCGATGAGCCGCGGCAAGCTCATCGTCAGCTGGGTGACGAGTACCGACCACAAGGTCATCGGCTACCTGTACCTCGTCACGTCCTTCCTGTTCTTCCTGGGCGGGGGAGTAGCGGCGCTCATCATGCGCGCCGAGCTCACCGAGCCCGACATGCAGTTCGTGAGCCTCGAGCAGTACAACCAGCTGTTCACCATGCACGGCACGATCATGCTGTTCCTGTTCGCGACGCCTCTGTTCGCCGGATTCGCGAACGCGGTCATGCCGCTGCAGATCGGATCGCCTGACGTGGCGTTCCCGCGCCTCAACATGCTGGCGTACTGGATGTATCTGTTCGGCGGCATCATCGTGATGCTCAGCCTGATCACCCCAGGAGGGTCCGCAGCCTTCGGGTGGACCGGCTACGCGCCGCTTTCGAGCGAGGTGTACTCGCCCGGCGTTGGCGCGGACATGTGGATCGTCGGCCTTGCGCTCGCCGGCCTTGGAACCATCTTGGGCTCGGTCAACTTCATCACGACCATCATCTGCTTGCGCGCCCCGGGCATGACGATGTTCCGGATGCCGCTGTTCACCTGGAACGTGCTGCTGACCAGCATCCTCGTGCTGCTGGCCTTCCCGATCCTGGCGGCGGCACTACTCGTGCTCGAGATCGACCGCCAGTTCGGCACTGTCGTGTTCGACGCCCAGGTCGGAGGTGCCATCCTCTGGCAACACCTGTTCTGGTTCTTCGGGCACCCTGAGGTCTACATCCTGGCGCTGCCGTTCTTCGGCATTATCAGCGAGATCCTGCCGGTGTTCAGCCGCAAGCCGATTTTCGGCTACAAGGGCTTGGTCTTCGCCACCATCTCGATCGCTGCTCTGTCCGTGGCCGTGTGGGCTCACCACATGTTCGTGACCGGAGCGGTACTGCTGCCGTTCTTCGCGTTCATGACGATGCTGATCGCAGTGCCGACGGGTGTGAAGTTCTTCAACTGGATCGGCACGATGTGGGGCGGATCGGTGTCGTTCGAGACACCCATGCTCTTCTCGCTCGGATTCTTGGTGACGTTCCTCTTCGGCGGCCTCACCGGAATCATCTTGGCGTCCCCACCGCTGGACTTCGCCGTCTCGGACTCCTACTTCGTGGTCGCCCACTTCCACTACACCGTGTTCGGCACGGTCGTCTTCTTGATGTTCGCTGGCTTCTACTTCTGGTGGCCGAAGTGGACCGGCAAGATGCTGGACGAGCGCATCGGCGCGATTCACTTCTGGCTGCTGTTCATCGGCTTCCAAGTGACGTTCCTCATCCAGCACTGGCTGGGGGCGGCCGGCATGCCACGTCGTTACGGCGACTATGTGCCAGAGGACAACTACATCGTCTGGAACCAGATATCGACGTTTGGGTCGATCCTGCTCGGGCTCTCGACGGTGACCTTCCTCTACAACGTCTGGCGCACGTACCGTCGGGGCGTCCGAGTGACTGAGGACGACCCATGGGGCTGGGGGCGTTCGTTGGAGTGGGCGACAACGTCCCCGCCGCCGCGGCACAACTTCGACTCGATCCCGCGCATCCGGTCCGAGTCACCAGCGTTCGACCTGCACCACCCCGAGATCGCTCTGGGCGAGGGTGACGTCCACAACGAGTCAGTCCTTGCGAGTGCCTACGGTGCGCCGGAAGTGACGCACCGCGAAGACATCGTCGAGGACATCGCTGAGGGAAAGGGCGAGGAGCACTGACATGCGGAGTTCTGGCTGGCTCTTTGCACTCATCGCGTTCTTCTTCGGCCTCATTGCTGCCGTCTACTGGTACCTGTCCGAGGAGCCCGCGGGAACCGCCGCGCTGGTGTTCACCGGGGCGTTCGGCTTCCTGATCGCGTTCTACCTGCTCTTCACGGCCAAGCGGGTCGAGCCGTTGCCAGAGGACGACGACGAGGGTGACATCGCCGAGGGCGCCGGCGTCCAGGGCTTCTACAGCCCGCACAGCTGGTGGCCGCTGGTGATCGGCGGCGGCGCGGCGGTGATCGCGATCGGCGTGATCTTCCTCATGTGGTGGCTGATCATCCTTGGGTTCGTTGTCACTGTGATCGGAGTCACTGGGACGCTCTTCGAGTACTACGCAGGCGCGTTCGTCCGAGAGTGAACAAATCCACTTGAGCAGGTAGCCTCAGGTGTCGATGCTTCGAAGGAGGCGGGGCTTCCCGTCGTCCTTCTTTTGATCTGCGGGTGTTTGAGTCTTGAGGACGCTGTGACCACAACGGGGACAACGAACCCTCAGCGGCGGGTCTTGCCGCTGCTCGGTGCTGCCGTCGCAGCGATGATGGCCCTGGCCGCCTGCACGAACGCCGGGGCTGACGGCGGGGACGACGGGCCGGTCGAGTCGAGGGCTGTCATCGCCGTTCCGGGTGCGAAGAACAAGGAGTTCGCACCGACTCGTCCGATCGTCGTCAAGGCCGAGCAGGGCACCCTTACGCGCGTCACGGTCACCGACGAGCGCGGCAGGAAGCTGGCGGGCACCTACCGCCATCGCCACATGGTGTGGACCTCGAAGGAAGCAGTCCTTCCATTCGACATGCGCTACCGGGTCGTGGCGGGCGCCAAGGACTCCGACGGGGTCGCCACCCGCACCGTGACCTGGCTCAAGACCGTCAAGCCCAAGCGCACCGCCTACACCGGCATCACGCCGTACGGCGGCGCAGTGGTGGGCGTCGGCATGCCGATCATCATGACGTTCGACCAGCCGGTGAAGCGCAAGCCTGCTGTGGAGCAGCGGCTGTCGGTGAACACCAAGCCCGCAGCCGTCGGCAGCTGGTACTGGGTCAACGACCAGATGGTGCGCTGGCGTCCGAAGGAGTACTGGCGTCCGGGCACCGACGTCACGGTGCGAAGCAGGCTGGAGGGTGTGAACTTCGGCGACGGCGTCTGGGGTGACGACGCCGACATGGCGCGATTCAGCATCGGCGCCGCCACGGTCAGCACCGTCGACATCGCTCACCACACGATGACGATCACCCAGAACGGCAAGGTGCTCCGCAAGGTGCCGATCACCACCGGCAAGAGCGGTTGGGACACCCGGGTCGGCACGAAGGTGATCATTTCCAAGGATCGAGAGGTCGTCATGGACGCCGCCTCGATCGATGTCGACCAGAACGACCCCGAGTACTACCGGCTCCGCGTCGAGTACGCCATGCGACTGACCTGGAGCGGCGAGTACGTCCACGCGGCGCCGTGGTCAGAGGACGACCAGGGCGAGGCCAACGTCAGCCACGGCTGCACCGGCATGTCGATGGCCGACGCCACCTGGTTCTACAACCTCAGCAAGGTCGGCGACATCGTCAAGTACGTCAACGGCACCCGGCAACCTGAAGCCTGGAACGGCTACACCGACTGGAACCTCTCCTGGCAGGAGTGGCAAAAGGGCAGCGCCCTCTAGTCCCAGCACTCTCCTGACCCCGCGTCCTCAACCCACCAAGCCCGCCGAGTGCACACCAGGTTGACGCCCAACCCCGCCGAGTGCGCACCTGGTTGACACCCAACCCCGCCGAGTGCTGGTTCACGGGACGCCGCAGCCCATCGATTGTCGCCTGCGCGGACATGCAACCCCTCTGGTGTGAGCCCAATGGACGTGCGGTCCAAGTGAGCTTGGATTGGTTTCGGGGTGGCTGGGCGCTGTAAGTGGCGTCATAGCACCACTTGCTGCACCCAACATGCGCGTCTCAGGGCAGGCCGGTGGTGGTGGATGCCTTATGCGAGCACGGACGTCCGACTGCGCTCGGCGTCCTGTGACGTCAACCAGGTGTGCACTCGGCGGGCCTGGGCGTCACCCTGGTGTGCACTCGGCGGGCTTGAGCGTCCCCGAGACGTGCACTCGGCGGGATTGGGTGGGTTAACCCCGCGGTGGTTACTCGTGGGGGGAGAGGGCCTTTGCCTGGGACTCGCTGATCTCTTCGTTGCGCTCGGCGGTCAGCTCTGCCTCGTGATGCATGGCTGCTTCGATCTCGGCCGGGGTCGGCATCGGGATCTGCTCGCCGTAGAAGAAGTGCGAGAGCTTGGCCTGCAGCTTCTTGATCAGGTAGTTGCGCTGGCGGACGCCGTTCTCGTCGTACTTCTCAGGCATCGGCAGCGGCTGCGGCATCGTGGCGCGGGCCAGGATGATCGCGCGCGCCTCGTCGGAGATCGGCTCGTGCTGCTCGTAGTACTTGCCGCTCGGCAGCCGCTTGATCACCCCCGACTCGTAGCCGTGGAGCAGTTTGTCGCGGTCGCGCCGCTGCAGACCGAAGCAGATCCGCTTGGTCAGCACGAACACGATCGGAGGCACCACGAAGATCGCTATCCGCATGAACCACGTGATGGCGAAGACGTTGATGTCGAACGTGCTGGCGATCAGGTCGTTTCCGCCTTGGGCCCACAGCAGGATGTAGAAGCTGAGCGACATGGTGCCGAGCGCGGTGCGGGTCGGTGCGTTCCGCGGCCGGTCGAGGATGTGGTGCGGGTTCGGGTTGCCGGTTGCCCACCGTTCGATGAACGGATAAAGCGCCATGAGCGTGAAGATGAGTCCGGGCAGAATCACCGCCGGGAACAGGACGTTGATGCTCAGCGTCCAGTGGTTCGCGATGTTGATCTCCCAGTTGGGCATCATCCGCAAGGCGCCCTCGAGCCACCCGATGTACCAGTCGGGCTGTGAGCCCGCGGTGATCTGATCGGGGACGTAGGGGCCGTACAGCCAGATCGGGTTGATCTGGAACAGCCCGCCCAGCAGCGCCGTGACGCCGAAGACCACGAAGAAGAATCCGCCGGCCTTGGCCATGTACACCGGGAAGAACGGCAGCCCGACGACCGTGCGCTCGGTGTGTCCCTTGGCCGGGTACTGGGTGTGCTTCTGATACCAGACCAGCATCATGTGGACGGTGATCAGCGCCAGGATGATGCCCGGCACGAGCAGCACGTGCACGGTGTACAGCCGTGGGATGAAGTCATCCCCAGGGAACTCGCCGCCGAAGACAAAGAACGACACATAGGTGCCCACAACGGGAATCGAGAGCATGATGCCCTGCGCGATCCGCAGACCCGTACCCGACAGCAGGTCGTCCGGCAGCGAGTAGCCCGCGAAGCCCTCGAGCAGCGCAAGCGTCAGCAGCCCGACGCCGATGATCCAGTTCGTCTCGCGAGGCTTGCGGTAGGCACCGGTGAAGAACACCCGCAACAAGTGCACCGAGATCGCGGCGACGAAGAACAGCGCCGCCCAGTGGTGGATCTGCCGCATCAGCAACCCGCCACGAATGTCGAAGCTGATGTCGAGGGTGGACGCGTACGCCTCTGACATGTGGACGCCGTTCAGCGGCAGGTACGAACCCTCGTAGACGACCTCGATCATCGACGGCTTGAACCACAGCGAGAGGAACGTGCCGGACAGCAACAAGATGATGAAGCTGTACAGCGCGATCTCGCCGAGCATGAACGACCAGTGCTCAGGGAAGACCTTGCCCAGTTGCTTCTTGATGTACTTCGCAGACTTCAGCCGGTCGTCGACCCATACGTAGGTGGCGCCACCGGCCTGCTCGATCTTGCTGGTGGTCATCCGCGCTCCCAGAAACTCGGGCCGACAGGTTCAGTGAAACCTTGGCGGGCAATCAAGTATCCGTCTTCGTCGACCGTGATCGCCAGCTGCGGAAGTGACCGGGCAGCGGGCCCGAAGATGACGTTGCCCTTGTCGGACAGGTCGAACGTCGACTGGTGGCACGGACACAGCATGTGGTGCGTGAGCTGCTCATAGAGCCCGAGCGCGCATCCGACGTGAGTGCAGATCTTCGAGAAGCACAAGATGCCTTCGTAGGTCCACGACTCTTCGCCGGGCGGCGTCTGGTCGGCCACGATCTCGTCGGGGTCCATCTTGATCAGCATCACGGCAGCCTTGGCCAAGGCGTTGAGGTTGCCCTCTTCCTCCATGACCTCGTCGATGCCCTCGGGAATGGCGCTCACCAAGGTGCCGACCTCGAGATCCTCCGGCTTGATCTTCTGGTGCGTCTCGGCGACCAGGATGTGCATGCCGGGCTCCCACATCGTGGTGCGCAGCACGTTGCCGGGCAGGGGGCCAAGGTCGCGCAGCAGGACGATGGCTGGGAGGCCCGCCAACCCGAGCGCTGCCGCCATGGATCCCACGATGAACGGACGCCGTTTGATGCCGCTGTCGTCGACGCCGCGTCGGAACTCCTCGAGCAGAGCGTCCTTGGCCTCGTCCGAGGACGCCTCGAGCGACCGTTCCTCGACGATTTCGGTGTCGGTCATGAGCTTCTTGGCCCAGTGGATGGCCGCGGCGCCAATCAGAAACAGCGCAGCACCCATCGTGAGGCCGAGCAGCAGGTTGGACGCGTTCGTGTAGCCGAAGCCGGGCAGCCGGATCTCTTCGTCGACCGACGTAAAGACGTAGAAGACGATGAACAGAACGCTGGCCAGCGCCGATCCCAGGAACAGCAGCCCCACCTGGCGCTCGGCGCGCTTGGCGGCTCTGACGTCGACGTCACTGCGGCGCGGCTTGTGCTCCGGCAGCTGGTCGAGCTGGTCGGAGGTGCCGTGAGGTTCGATGGTCACTTGGCCTTGACTCCGATCCAGATCGCGGCGGCAATGAGCGCTCCGAGGCCGAGGAGCCACAGCGCCAGGCCCTCGGTGACCGGTCCAAGGCGTCCGGTGTCGATACCACCGCTGTTCGGGGTCTCACGGATCGCCTCGATGTAGCCGATGATCGCCCGCTTGTCTTCGGGGCGAAGCGTGGTGTCGGGGAAGTTCGGCATGTTCTGCGGACCGGTGAGCATCGCGTTGTAGATGTTGCGCGGCTCAGTCTCGATCAGCGATGGCGCCGACTTGCCCGAGGTGAGTGCCCCGCCCTTTCCGGAGAAGTTGTGGCAGGACGCGCAGTTGTTGCGGAAGAGCTGACCACCCAGAGCCAACTCCTCAGGCGTCAAGCCGCTCGTGTCGTACGCCTCTGGCTCGGGGATCTCCGGGCCGGGCGCGAGCGAGCCGATGAACGCCGCGAGCGCCGCGATCTCTTCTTCGCTGTAGACCGGCGGCTTGCGTTGAGCCTGGGCTCCTGGGTTGGCCAACGGCATGCGACCGGTGGAGACCTGGAAGTCGACCGCCGCGGTACCAACACCGATCAGGGACGGGCCGGCGACGGAGCCGTCGGGCTGGTAGCCGCCGTCGGCGTTCAGGCCGTGGCACGCCGAACAGCCCTCGAGGAACAGCTGATGGCCCTCTTCGATGACGGTGGTGGACGCCGAAGGTGCGGTGGCTTCGGCCTCGCTCGAGGAGGAGACGAACGCATAGAGCCCTCCGACCGCTGCGAGCGCGA
>DASUFV010000243.1:0-31069 GCA_036274415.1 Actinomycetes bacterium | reverse complement strand
TCAGGTCGAGTCCCGGCAATACGTCACGACCACCCCGGATGACTCGCAACCCTTGGCACTCGATGGCAACCGCACCGATGTCAGTCGGCACCGCGTCCACCTCGATCCGCAGTAGCCGCCAAGTGCAGTCGCGTGAAGGCGAGCGCCTCGGCGAGGTCAGTCTCGCGTTCGGCGCGACTCGTTGCCTTTCGAGTGTTCACCTCCAGCACCACGTGCCCCGAGTAAGAGACCTGAGCGAGGAACCCAAGCAGCTCAGCGCATGGCTGGTTACCGCGTCCAGGGACCAGATGCTCATCCCGTGACGTTCCTGTGCCGTCACCGAGGTGAACGTGCGCAAGTCGGTCCTTGAGCCTCTTGGCCATCTGCATTGCGTCACTTCCAGCGACCGACGTGTGCGATAGGTCGAGCGTGACCGAGGCGTAGTCCTCGTCGGTCGGATCGTGGTCAGGAAGGTACGCCTGAATCTCGCGGCTGCGCGCGCGCCACGGGAACATGTTCTCGACCGCAAACCTGATTGACGACTCGCGTTCGAGCCGTTCGACACCGTCGACGAAACTCTTTGCGTATTCACGCTGCCATCGGAACGGCGGATGAACGACGACGACCGACGCACCCAGCTTCTCGGCCGCCTGCTGAGCCGTCTCGAGCTTGCCCCAAGGTTCGGTGCCCCACACCCTCTGGGTGATGAGAAGGCACGGCGAGTGAATCGCCACGATCGGCATCTGGTGGTAGTCGGACAAGCGTTGAAGTGCCGAGATGTCCTGGCTCACCGCGTCACCAGAAACCATCACCTCGACGCCGTCGTAGCCCAGCCGCGCCGCCAGCTCGAAGCCTGTTGCGGTCGATTCGGGGTAGACAGACGCGGTCGACAGAGCGACGGACGCGGACGGCACCTGAACCGGCTGTGACATCAGTCGCCCATCCAGTCCAGGCGACGCAGGATGACGCCCTCTCGCAACGCCCACGGACAGATCTCGGTTGTCTCTGCTCCTACGGCATCCATGACTGCATCCGCCACGATCGCACCGGCCAACAACTGTGGCGCCCGGCCAACGGATATGCCTGGCAGCTCGGCCCGCTGGCGCGCAGACATCCGAGCGAGCTTGGGTACCCACCCCGTCAGGTCGTCACGGTCGAGATGACGACGCACGTACGGACCAGCTGACGTCGGCGGCGCACCGCACAGCCGAGCGAGTTGCTTGAACGTCTTGGACGTCCCTACAACATGGCGGGCATCCGCGACCGACTCGAGCACGTCAGCCTGTTCGGCGATCAGGTGACGTACGTGCTTGCGTAGGTGCTTCACCTCCGAGGACGTGGGCGGGTCGTCGGTCAAGAACTCGCGCGTAAGGCGTCCAGCACCCAGCGGCAACGAGAAAGCGGCATCCGGCTCTTCGGTGTCACCCACGGCGACCTCGAGGGACCCGCCTCCGATGTCGAGCACGAGCAGGCGTCCGCTCGACCATCCGAACCAACGCCGCACGGCAAGGAACGTGAGCCGTGCCTCATCGGCACCGGACAGAACCTCGAGCTCGACACCGGTGCGGTCGTAGACGGTCTTCAGTACCGCCTCGCCATTGGGCGCCTCGCGAATCGCAGACGTGGCGAACGCGAGCATCTCTTCCGCACCGACCTTGCTCGCCAAGATCGCCGCCTCGCCTACGAACTCGGCAAGTGCCTCGATGCCATCGACACCGATGTTCCCGTCATCAGTCAGAAACTCGGCCAGCCGCAACTCGTTCTTGTATGTGTAAGCGGACCGTGGGGCTGCGCCGTGGTGTGCATCGACGACCAGCAGGTGAACTGTGTTCGAGCCGACGTCGAGGACGCCGAGGCGTACCCCGTCACCCGCACCGACCTCCATGCCGATGACGCTACCCGCCTTCAGCCGACGTACGCTGACCCTGTGCCCGAAGTGAACCTTGACTTTCCCCGCGCCTGGGTGGAGTTCACGGACCCAGTCGATTCCGATCAAGTGTTCCGTTGTGACCTCACGTGGCTGACGAGCAACTGGACGTGCATCTTCGGCTCCGGCTGCAAGGGGATCTACGCCGACCGCCCCGACGACGGCTGTTGCACTCTAGGGGCGCATTTCTCCGACAAAGCCGACGAGAAGCGCGTCAAGAAGTGGGCCAAAGAGCTCACCCCCGAGCAGTGGCAGTTCCACGGTGCCGACAAGGTGACCGAGAAGGACGAGGACGGCGGGCGCAAGACACGAGTCGTCGACGGCGGCTGCATCTTCTTGAACCGCCCTGGCTTCGCAGGGGGCACTGGCTGCGCACTCCACAAGCTCGCACTGGATCGCGGCATCAGCATCGTCAAGACCAAACCGGACGTGTGCTGGCAGCTACCTATACGGCGCACGTACCGAAACGTCGAGCGTCCTGACGGCACCGAGTACCTCGAGATCTCCATCGGAGAGTACGAGAGGGCGGGGTGGGGGGCAGGCGGGCACGACCTCGACTGGTACTGCACCGCCAACACCGACGCCCACATCGGGGCAAACCCGGTGTACATCAGCAACAAGGACGAGCTCGTCGAGCTCATGGGTGAAGCCGGCTACGCCGAGTTGGTCCGCCATTGCGAGGGTCGCCTGGCTGGCGGCAACCAGCCAGCGGAGCACCCCGCAACCGTCGGTGCCGCGGCCAACGCCAGCGCAAATGGCAAAGGCCCTCGGACGAACACGGGCACCCGTGCCCGGTCGGCACGAACGTCCGGCTGACTGACCGCTGAGATGGTTGTCGGTGGTGGCTGGCAGGGTCAGCCTCATGAACGGTCGGTCCAGCACAGCAGCTGAATCACTCAGCTCACTCAGTGACGCTGAGCTCGAGACCGCGCTGATCGAGGCGCAGCGCACGATCAACCAAGCCGAGGCACAGCGAGCAGACCTTGTGAACGAGCTCCTCCGACGCAGCCGCGCCGCCGAACCAACGACTGCATGGCAAGAGGCACGAGAGCCGTTCGTCGCCGACCACATCGCCGTCCTTCTGACGTGCACCAAGGCAGTCGCGAACTGCCTGCTCGACACTGCCGTCGAGGCGTCCCATCACCCCGCACTCACCGCAGCGTGGCGTTCCGGCGACGTCGACAGCCGCAAGGTGGCAGTCATCGCCGAGAGCCTTCGGCACATCGATCGAGCCCTCGCGGACGCCATCGCTGGCCAGGCGGTCGTCTACGGTCGCACCCGCACCCCCACCCAACTCCGCGTCTGGCTCGGCAGGCGAGTCCTCAGCGCCGATCCATCAACGGCCACCATCCGTCGGCGGCACGCGATGGGCGAGCGCAAGGTGACTTTGACCCCCCTCGCTGACGGCATGGCCGAGTTGGCGGCTTACCTTCCAGCGGTTCAGGCGCGGCAGATCTACGACACGGTCAATGCCGCGGCTCGAGCGGCCGCGCCTGGCGACCTACGAACGATGGATCAACGTCGTTCAGATTGCTTCGTCGACCTCGTGATGGGACGCGCCGAGCCTCCCCGCGTCAACGTCAACCTCGTTGTGACGGCCGAAACGCTTGACGACTCCGAGGGAGAGCCAGGGTGGATCGCCGGAGTCGGCGCCGTGCCAGGCGTCGAGGTGAAGCACCTCGCATCCTCCGCCGACGACATCATCTGGCGAACGATGGTGGTCGATTCCGACACAGGTGCCCTCACTTCGATGCGTGAACGCACCTATCGACCTTCGGCTCGTCTCGACCGAGCCATCAGGGCCCGAGACCTGACCTGCCGCTTCCCCGGTTGTCGACGCAGCGCCGTGGGCACAAAGAACGGCACCGACGTCGACCACACGATCCCGTGGCCGGAGGGTGCTACGACTCCTGGCAACTTGGCCGTCCTCTGTCGACATCACCACCGCCTCAAACACTCGCTGGAGTGGCACGTCGTCAACACACCGGAGGGGACGATGACGTGGACGACGCCAGGTGGCCGGACGATCGTCACGACTCCGTGGGAGTACATCGATCGGCCGCCGTCCGCACCGGACTGACCCGAGCACGAGCTCTCACCACCCAACAGCGAACACCTGTCAGACGTTCGCCGTAGCGTCCTGCCCACGTCGATCGAGGAGGTGGCGGTGTCGTCACGACCAACACCGCGCAAGGCCAAAGCCGAGTACTCATGTGCCGAGTGCGGCTGGACGACCACGAAATGGGTGGGACGCTGCGCGGAGTGTCAGGCGTGGGGCACTGTCGAAGAGAAGGGTCCCAAGCCGCTCGGCGTCACTGCCGGTCCGGTCAGCACGCCTGCCCGCCCGATCCTCGACGTGGACGTGGAGGTCGCCCGCAGTCGCAGCACCGGGGTCGACGAGCTCGACCGCGTTCTCGGTGGCGGGCTGGTGGCCGGCGGGGTCGTGCTGCTCGCCGGCGAGCCCGGCATCGGCAAGTCGACGCTGCTGTTGGACGTCGCGGCCAGGTCAGCGCGCTCCGGAGTCACGACGCTCTACGTCACGGCCGAAGAGTCGGCGGCACAGGTGCGGCTGCGGGCCGACCGCATCAACGCAGTGAACGCCAACCTCTGGCTCGCCGCTGAGACCGACCTGGCGGCGGTGCTCGGCCAGATCGACTCGGTCCAGCCCGGCCTTCTGGTGCTCGACTCGGTCCAGACCGTGTCGTCCCCCGAAGTCGACGGCGCGGCTGGCGGCGTCAGCCAGGTTCGCGAGGTGGCGAGCGCTCTGATCCGAGTCGCCAAGGAGCGAGGCATCGCGACGATTCTGGTCGGTCACGTCACAAAAGACGGCTCGGTCGCAGGTCCACGCCTGCTGGAGCACCTGGTCGACGTCGTCCTGACCTTCGACGGCGACCCCCACGGCGGGTTGAGGCTCGGACGTGCCACGAAGAACCGCTTCGGCCCCACGGACGAGGTGGGGTGCTTCCAGATGAGCGACAACGGGATCGACAGCATCTCCGATCCCAGTGGCCTCTTCCTCCGCCGCCACTCGCGACCGGTTCCGGGCACCTGCGTGACGGTCACCCTCGAGGGACGCCGCCCGCTGGTCGCAGAAGTTCAATCACTGGTGTCACCCACCTCGGCCAGCCACCCCAAGCGCACCTCCTCTGGCCTGGAGGCGGCACGCCTGCTGATGACCGTCGCGGTGCTCATGCGACGAGCGCGGGTCTCCCTGGTGGGCTCAGACATCTACGCTGCCAGCGTCGGCGGCGTTCAGCTGCGAGAGCCTGCGGTCGACCTTGCCGTCGCCATGGCCATCGCAAGCTCCTGCATGGATCGCCCTCTCCGCGCCGACGTCGTCGCCTTCGGTGAAATCGGCTTGGCCGGTGAGGTACGCGCCGTTCCGGGTATCGAGCGTCGGCTCATCGAAGCCCAGCGGCTGGGCTTCACTCGCGCCATCGTCCCGGTCAATGACGTGGTCGCACCCGTCGGCATGCAGCTGTCTCAGGTCGGTGACATCCACGAAGCACTCGCGGTGGCACTGACAGTCGTGAGTGAGGGCTAGCCGTCAGCACCGATAGACTCGCTCCACCCACACTGCCTGCAGACCTGAAGAGAGTCGCCGTGGCCACGACTGACATGGGGCCGGCCTCCGAGGCCGACACCCAGTTGCTCGTAACGCTTGCAACGGTGGCCCCAGGGACGCCGCTGCGCGATGGACTCGAGCGCATCCTGCGTGGTCGCACCGGCGGGCTCATCGTGCTCGGCTACGACGACGAGGTCGAAGAGATCTGCAGCGGCGGGTTCACTCTCGACATCGAGTTCACTCCAGCGCGCCTGCGTGAGCTGGCCAAGATGGACGGCGCGGTGATCTTGGGCTCTGAGGGCAACACCATTCACCGCGCAGCGGTCCACATGATGCCCGACGCCAGCATCGACTCCGAAGAGATGGGCACCCGGCACCAGACCGCCGAGCGGGTGGCCAAACAGACCGGGTACCCGGTGATCTCGGTCAGTCAGTCGATGAACATCATCGCGCTCTACGTCGCCGGCCGCCGATACGTCCTCGAGGACTCCGCCGCGATCCTGTCGCGCGCCAACCAGGCCCTGGCCACCCTCGAGCGTTACAAGCTCCGGCTCGACGAGGTGTCCAGCACGCTGTCCGACCTCGAGATCGAAGATCTCGTGTCCGTCCGCGACGTGGCGGTGGTCGCACAGCGGCTCGAGATGGTGCGTCGGATCGCCCGTGAGATCGACGGATACGTCATCGAGCTGGGTTCGGACGGGCGTTTGCTCGCCCTGCAGCTGGTCGAGCTGATCGGTGGCGTCGAGACCGACCGTGAGCTCGTGGTGCGGGACTACCTGCCATCGGGCCGGCGCTCACGCACGGCCGAGCGCGCGCTCAACGAGCTCGACGAGCTCTCCGATGTCGAGCTGCTCGACCTGACTCTCGTTGCCAAAGCCTTGGGCTACGCCGGTGCCACCGACGACCTCGACCTCACCGTCAGCCCGCGCGGCTACCGGCTGCTGGCCAGGGTGCCACGGCTCCCGAGCACAGTGGTCGACCGGTTGGTCGACAACTTCGGTGGATTGCAGCGCCTGCTGGCTGCGAGCATCGACGACCTTCAGACTGTTGACGGAGTCGGTGAGGCGCGTGCGCGAACGGTGCGCGAGGGGCTGTCTCGGTTGGCCGAGTCCAGCATCCTCGAGCGCTACGTCTAACGCTGCGCTAACTCCCTTTCAACTCTGCGTCAAGCCTCGCCCGCCCGTTCACCCAGAGCTGGCGGCGTCCAACCCGGCGAGCACGCGGAGCTCGACCAACATCACGGGCGCTTGGTCTTCTGGACGCCGCAACACCTGCGTGACGTAGTTGGGCAGCCCTTCAGGTGCTGCCTCGCCGTCTGCCACCAAGTCGTCGTCGCTGACGACCGCCAGCACGCGGTCCACCGCCACGCCGTAACTGCCGCCTTGGTCGGGGTTGAGGACGAGCACGTCGCCCTCTTCGCCGGGATAGGCGTCCGATCGCAGATCAACAACCGGCAGGGGGTCGTTGCGCAACTCGATCATTCCGCTGACCGGCGCACGCGTTCCCGGCAATGGTTCGATGCCGGTCGCGCGCACGACTTCGCGGACATCATCCAGCTGGCACGCGAGGTCACGGCCGTTCATGCGAAACGTGATGTAACCACTCACGGCCGTCTCCATCCGTCTTCTCGTGGCGCCGAACTTGCACCGACCGACGACTCAGATGAGTCGGTTTCCGGTTGCAGGGACGCGGCCAGCTGACGACATAGGTCTACCAAATCGGACACCGCACGGCCATCAAGCAGTTCGGCGAGTGTCTCAGGAGAAGCGTTCGGAAGGGTCTCCGCCGCTGAGGCAAAGGACAGCGCAGCACCATTCGGATCGCCCACTCTGGTGAGGGTCGTGGCCAGCAAGAAGTGGGCCTGCGCCGCGGAAGGATCGAGGAACACCGCCTTGCGGAGTGCGACGATCGCACCGTCATCGTCGCCCTGGTTGCTCAGCGCGCGGCCTTCGATGATGTAGCCCTCGACCAGCAATGGATGAGCAGCGGTCGCACGCTCAGCCAGGGTGGCCGCCTCTGCGTAGTTGCCCGCGTTCAGGGCTTCACGAGCCCGCAGCAGATCCTCGACCGGCGACGGAAGGGAGGGTGGACTGATCGGCGGAGGCGCTGGAGTGGGTGCTGGCTTTCGCGGCCGAAGGCCCGGAACCCGCAACACCCGGCGGTGGTGTGGCGAAGGGTCAGCTGCCGGTCGCGTGCTCAAAGGCGAACGTCGAGCAGGTGGCGAAGCGTCCTTGCGATAGACGAAGGCCTCGCCGACCGGCAGCAAGCTGAACTCGTCGGAGATCTGCCACAGCGTTTCGGCGTGTCCGAGCAGGAGGTAACCACCGACGGTGAGCAACCGGTGGAACGAGCGAACCAGCCGCGCTGTCGTCTCGCGACCGAAGTAGATCGTCACGTTGCGACACACGATCAGGTCGACCTCGCCGGCAGCGAACGGAGGCTCGTCGATCACGAGGTTCTGCAGCTTGAACTCGACGAGATCACGGACCGGCTGAGCGACTGAGTAGCTGCCGTCGCCTCGCCGGTCGAACCACCGCTCGACAGCGCCCGGCTCAGCCAGCTGGATCGTTCTACCTGAGTAGACCCCGGCGCGCGCAACGTCGAGCGCCGCAGCCGAGACATCCGTTCCGATGATTCGCACCGGGTAGGGGCCGACGTCCTGCAGCATCTGCGCGACCAGCATGGCGATCGTGTACGGCTCTTCTCCGGTCGAGCAGCCCGCCGACCAGATCGTCAGCGGGCGACCGCTGACCCGGTTTCGGCGCAACAAGTCGGGGAGCACATCACGGCGCAGCGCTTCGACCTGTGGAAGGTTACGGAAGAAGTGCGTCTCTTGGATCGTGACCGCGTCGAGCAGCTGCTGACGCTCGTCCATACCCAACGCGGACTCGACAAACGCGAGGTAGCTCTGGACGCTCGGATGCTTGGTCTTGTCCATCCGCTCACAGATGATCCCGGTGATCGCGCCGCGTCGGCTCGCGTCGAACACGAGGCCAGCCATGCGTACGAGCGAGGCGGTGACCACCTCGTACTCCTCGTCGGACAGCATGCGGGTGGTCATGAGCCCACCTCGACGACGTCGTCGACGGCGTGCTGCACCGCGGTCACGATCGCCTGGCTGATCGCGGGAAGCGGCAGCTCGAGATCGACGGCGTCGACCTCCTGAGCCGCAGCCGGCATCCCCCAGACGACGCTCGTCGACTCGTCCTGCCCGATCGTGAACGCTCCGATGTCACGCAGCACCTTCAGCCCCGCAGCACCGTCACGTCCCATGCCAGTGAGCAGGGCCGCCACTGAGTACTGACCGCTCACTTGCGCGACGGAGCGGAACGTCACATCGACGCCTGGCACGTGGTACTGCCCCGGTGGCGGATCGGCCAGACCGACTCGGCACCCGGGACGCACGATCATGTTCTGGTTCGCCGGTGCGAGGTACACCTGCCCCGGCTGAAGCCGTTCCCCGTCGACCGCCACGACCACGGGGAGTGGACACACCCCGTCCAGCCAGCGCGCGAGTCCCTCGACGAAGCCCTCGGCCATGTGCTGCACGACGAGGACTGCGGCCGGTAGGTCAGCCGGCAGCTCACTGAGGATCGTGGCGAGTGCGGGCGGGCCGCCCGTGGACGCCCCGATCGCCACGATGAGCGGACCCTGACGTCGCGGGACGGGTCGGGGTCGCTGCGTGACGTGCTGACGTATCCGGTCGGGGGCAGCCGAGCCGTTTACCTGACGCTCGGGAGTGGCTTCGTTGTCCTGCTGACGACGCGACTCGGCTCGTCGACTTTCCCGCTCGACGCGTTCTGGCGGAGGGGGCGGCGACTGCGTTGCTGGCCCGCGCACCCCGCGACCGCGAAGACGCCCGCGTGGGTGAGTGATGACGCGGACGCGGCTTGCGATCTTCAGGTGCCGCATCACCATGTGCGCGTACTCCGCCGAACCGGGCGCGACGTCCAGCGCTCCGACTACATCGACCGCTCCGGCCGCGATCGCTGCTTCGGGGTGTTCGGCGGCGGGTCCGATCACGACGATGGGGGTCGCCCGGTTGGCCATGATGCGTTCGATCGCCTCCAACCCACCGGACCACAGGTCCAGGTCGAGCAGGATGGCAGCAGGGCGAGAGTTGACGACGAGCTGCTCGGCTGCGACCGGGTCTTGCGCGCTCCCGACCACGACCAGACCGGGCTGGTTGAGAAGCTTCTCGAGCACCTTGATGCGGGTCTTGGTGCCAGCGACGACCGCCACGAGGACCGGAGCACCGCGCGGAGTGCTCACGGGCCCCGGGTCGTGGGTCTCGTGCGACGCCGGCACCGGTCCTCCCGCCACGGAGTCCGGCGCTGATGGGACCCCGTTCATGTACAGGAGGTGTCGTCTGGAACGGTCACCACCTTGAGTGGCGGACGCCGGTTCCACCGCATCCCGGAACCGGCCAAATCGCCGCAGTTGATCTTGGACTACTCGAGCGTGAAGACCGCCGGTTCGCTGAGCACGTCGCCGTTGCGGGCGAGGACCTGGTAGCTGCCCGACGGCGCTTCCTCCTGAGGCGTCGGACATCCCTCTGAGGACTGCACGCGGGGCCAGGTGACGGTTTGCACGAATCGGTCGCCGGGCTTGAGGGTGTCGAGGTCCTCTTCGCCGCCGGGGTTGCAGTCGTCGGACGACCACACCTGGGTGCCACCGGAGGTGATCTGCAGCTCGTTGGCCGCCTGGCCGATGTCTCGGACGCACGTGTCGTTCGAGACGTTCTCGACCGTGAAGGTGATGGACGGCTGCTGCTCGGGGCCGTAGCTCTCCGAGTCCGTTTCGACCGTCACCTCGATGGCTGAGTCCTGGCATGGCGGCTGGCTGGACGTGGCCTTGTTCGTCTTGGTCTTCGTCGCCGTCGGCTCAGGTGTCGAGCTGGAGACCGTCGGGGTAGGCGTGACACTGGGCTCGGACGCCGTTGGCGAGGTCGCGTCGTCGCCGTTCGGCCACAGCCACCACACCAGGGCAACAACGGCGAGCACCACGACCAACAGGACCAGCCGACGTACCCAGTAGACGCTGGGAGGCAGGTCGCCGACTGGTCGAAACACCACACTGACACCCTAGTGACGTGGGCGACACATCTGGGCGATCCACCGAATTGGCTGCCGTCGTGCAGTGGTTCGAAGCATCGGCGCGAGACCTCCCGTGGCGCACGAAGCCCGAACCGTGGGCGGTACTGGTCAGCGAAGTGATGCTGCAGCAGACACCCGTGTCCCGAGTGCTTCCGGTGTTCGACGCGTGGATGCATCGCTGGCCGAGTCCACACGGCCTCGCGCAGGAGTCGCCGGGTGAGGCAGTACGCATGTGGGGCCGGTTGGGATACCCACGACGGGCACTCAGACTGCACGCGGCTGCCACCAAATGCGTGGAGTCCTTCAACGGTCGAGTTCCGAGCTCACTGGCCGATCTGCGATCGCTGCCCGGTGTCGGTGAGTACACCGCCGCCGCGGTGGCAGCGTTCGCTTTCGGTCAACGCCATGCGGTTCTCGACACCAACGTTCGACGCGTGCATGCTCGCTGGCTCGACGGCACCGAGCATCCGGCGACCCACTCGGTGACCGCGGCCGAACGTGCCCGCGCACTCGAGCTGTTGCCCGCCGCGCCGCGGGAAGCGGCCCGTTCATCGGTCAGCGTGATGGAGCTGGGCGCACTCGTGTGCACCGCACATGCACCACGCTGCACCGAGTGCCCCTTGAACGACACCTGCACATGGCAGTTGAACGGTCGGCCGGCCTGGGAGGGCCCGCCACGGCGCGGTCAGGCGTGGGCCGGGACCGACCGCCAGTGCCGTGGACGACTGATGGCTGTCATGCGCAGCACCCATGAGGACGTCGCGTCGTCATCGCTGGTCGCAGCATGGGACGACGACGAACAACGAGAACGAGCGTTGGCCGGGCTCATCGACGACGGTTTGATAGTCAACGTCGACGGTCGTTACCGCCTGCCGTAGTTGCTACCTGCTCGGGAGGTCAGCCCTCGGAGGCCTCAGCGCCCGCGCTGGACTCGCCGTGCTCACCGGAATCGACCGTCTCGACCGGAGGCAGATCCGGGTGGTCCGGCAAGTCGGGCAGAGTGGCGCGCGGCTCGCTCTTGAAGGTGAACGTTGCCGCCTCACCCTCACCCTCGGTGTCGACCACGACGATCGAGCCAGGCGTGAGCTCTCCGAACAGGATCTGCTCGGACAGCGGGTCTTCGATCTCGCGCTGCATCGTGCGCCGCAGCGGCCGCGCTCCGAGCACGGGGTCGTACCCCTTCTGAGCCAACAGCTTCTTCGCTGGCGTCGTGAGCTCGATCGCCATGTCCTTGTCCTTCAGGCGCTCCTCGAGGCGACCAACCATCAGGTCGACGATGTTGACGATCTCGTCCTGACTGAGCTGGTGGAACACGATGATGTCGTCGATGCGGTTCAGGAACTCCGGACGGAAGTTCTGCTTGAGCTCCTGCTGCACCTTGGACTTCATAGCCTCGTAGGCAGTCGTGGTGTCGTTGCTCGCGGCGAATCCGAGGTTCACGCCCTTGGAGACGTCACGGCTTCCGAGGTTGGTGGTCATGATGATGACCGTGTTCTTGAAGTCGACCGTGCGGCCTTGAGCGTCGGTCAGCCGGCCCTCTTCGAGCACCTGCAACAGAGAGTTGAAGATGTCGGGGTGTGCCTTCTCAACCTCGTCGAACAGGACCACCGAGAACGGCTTGCGGCGCACCTTCTCGGTGAGCTGGCCGCCCTCTTCGTATCCGACGTAGCCAGGAGGCGAACCGAAGAGCCGGGAAGCGGTGTGCTTCTCGCTGAACTCGCTCATGTCGAGTGCGATCAGCGCGTCCTCGTCACCGAAGAGGAACTCGGTGAGCGCTTTGCTCAACTCGGTCTTACCGACACCTGACGGTCCGGCGAAGATGAACGACCCAGCTGGCCGCTTCGGGTCTTTGAGGCCCGCCCGAGTACGCCGAATGGCCTTGGAGAGCGCCTTGATGGCCTGCTCCTGACCGACGACTCGCTTGTGCAGCTCCTCTTCCATGCGCATGAGGCGCTTGGCGTCGTCCTCAGACAGGTCCGAAACGGGAATGCCGGTCATCAGCCCGACGACCTCGGCGATCAACTTCTCGTCGACGTCGGGGAGGGTGTCCATGCCACCGCTGCGCCACTCACGCTCGCGTTGGGCGCGCTCACCCAGCAGCTGCTTCTCCTGGTCGCGCAAGGACGCGGCCTTCTCGAAGTCCTGCGCGTCGATCGCCGCTTCCTTCTCGCGACGGACCTCGCCGATCCGGTCGTCGTACTCGCGCAGGTCCGGCGGAGCGGTCATGCGTCGAATGCGCAGACGCGACCCAGCCTCGTCGATCAAGTCGATCGCCTTGTCCGGCAGCTGGCGGTCCGAGATGTACCGGTCGGCCAGGCGGGCAGCAGCACGAATCGCGTCGTCCGTGATATTCACCCGGTGGTGCGCGGCGTAGCGGTCACGAAGCCCTTGCAGGATCTCGACCGTCATGTCGACGTCTGGCGCCTGCACCTGGATGGGCGCGAAACGCCGCTCGAGCGCGGCGTCCTTCTCGACGTACTTGCGGTACTCGTCGAGGGTCGTGGCACCGATGGTCTGGAGCTCACCGCGCGCCAGCATCGGCTTGAGGATGCTCGCGGCATCGATCGCGCCCTCGGCGGCACCTGCGCCGACGAGCGTGTGCATCTCGTCGATGAACAAGATGATGTCTCCGCGGGTGCGAATCTCCTTGAGCACCTTCTTGAGGCGCTCCTCGAAGTCACCGCGGTAGCGACTGCCTGCGACGAGTGCGCCCAGGTCGAGCGTGTACAGCTGCTTGTTCTCGAGCGTATCGGGAACCTCACCCTTGACGATCGCCTGCGCCAAACCCTC
This sequence comes from Actinomycetes bacterium, assembly GCA_036274415.1. GTDB lineage: Bacteria > Actinomycetota > Actinomycetes > JAHEKZ01 > JAHEKZ01 > JAHEKZ01. The sequence goes on along the minus strand of DASUFV010000243.1, from coordinate 17,712 downwards.
GACAACAGCTGTCTTGCCGACTCCGGGCTCACCGATCAGCACCGGGTTGTTCTTGGTGCGTCGGGACAGCACTTGCATGACCCGCTCGATCTCTTTCTCACGACCGATGACCGGGTCGAGCTTGTTCTCTCGCGCTGACTGCGTCAGGTTGCGACCGAACTGGTCGAGCACGAGCGAGGAAGACGGCGCGCTCTCGCCCTGCGGCCCACCGGCCGTTGCCGGCTCTTTGCCCTGGTAACCCGACAGCAGCTGGATGACCTGCTGACGGACGCGGTTGAGGTCAGCGCCCAGCTTCACCAGAACCTGCGCAGCAACTCCCTCACCCTCGCGGATGAGACCGAGCAGGATGTGCTCGGTACCGATGTAGTTGTGACCGAGCTGAAGCGCTTCGCGCAACGACAGCTCGAGCACCTTCTTGGCACGCGGCGTGAAGGGGATGTGACCCGATGGAGCCTGCTGACCCTGACCGATGATCTCTTCGACCTGCTGCCGAACAGCCTCGAGCGAGATGCCCAGCGACTCGAGCGCCTTGGCCGCGACCCCCTCGCCCTCGTGGATGAGGCCAAGCAGGATGTGCTCAGTACCGATGTAGTTGTGGTTGAGCATGCGGGCCTCTTCTTGGGCCAGCACGACCACCCGTCGGGCGCGATCGGTGAACCTCTCGAACATCTGCGCGTCTCCTCGGTACTGACCTTTGCTGCGCTGTGTGCTGCTTTGTGCTGCCTTTGCATGCTAACCCTGGATCGCCGGGCCACCCGGATCTCCACGGCCGACCTGCCGAGCCAGAACAAGCCTTGCTTTCAGTGTCCTCGTTCTAACGTCGGCTTCTGGCCAGTAGTTCCGTAGCCCGACCGCCAATCGCTACGCCGACAGCGAAAAGCGCGGCACCGCAATGATCAACGCGCCCGAAGCGATGATCAGTGGGATGCCTCGTACTTGGCGACCAATTCCGTAGGGATCCGACCTCGCTCGTTCACGGTCAGTCCGCGCTCGCGCGCCCAGGCCCTGATCTCTGCGCTCTTGCCGGCCGAACTCCCGCGCTGACGACGACCGCGTCCTGCCGACGCCTTTCTGGCGTGCCCGATGAACTCGGCCATGGCATTTCGCAACCGAGCAGCATTGGACGCGGAAAGGTCGATTTCGTAGCTCGTTCCGTCCAACGCGAAGCGAACCGTCTCGTCGGCATTGGTGCCGTCGATGTCGTCGATCAACACGACATGCACTTTCTGGGCCATTTCTGGTTCCCCTTTCCGCGGGAGTTCATCGGTCGGCTGATTTCTCCGACGCGCAATAGGGAAATGTCGGGAAATCCCGCGACGAAACTAGCATTCCGATTTGCAGGGCTCTCACCTGAGCAAACGCCTGAGCAAACGCGGGAGGAAACACGGGAGCAAACACGGCTATTTCCGAGCCGGTTGGCGGTACGGCGAGCCTTGCCGCCGGGTTGCCGTGCCCAGGGATATAAGGTTTCGGCCATGACATCGGTTCGCGTCGAGGCGCTCGATCCCACCGACCCGCGCAGCCAAGCGGCGATCACGCAGTTCCTCAACGAAATGGTCGAACGCGTTGGCGCCGATGTTCTCGAGATCGATGTCGCCCAGGAGGCACACGAGGACTCCGGAAAGAACTTCTTCGTGGTGGCGCTCGACGACCGCGACAACGTCGTCGGATGCGGATCCCTGCGTCAGATCGAGCCCAAGGTGGGCCAGATCCGGCGCATGTGGGTCAACCCGGTGCTCCGAGGCCACGGCATCGGACGCCGGCTGCTGTCGGCACTGGAAGGCGCCGGGGCGGTCGCCGGGTTCGAGTTCATCCGTCTCGAGGTGTACGAGGCGCTCAACGAGGCACTGCTGCTGTTCGAGACCAGCGGCTACGTGCAGGTCGACCCATGGGAGGAGTCGCCTCCCGACCTCAAGGCGTACCAGAAGCAGCTGATGCCGGTACCCGTCGAGACCGAGCCCTGAGCCGTCAGCCCTTAGCCGTCAGCCCTGAGCCGTCAGAGCACCTTCATCATCCGGGCGTTGCCGAGCGTGTTGGGTTTGACTCGTTCGAGCCCCAAGAACTCAGCGACGCCCTCGTCGTACGACTCCAGCAGCTGCTCGTAGACGTCGTGCGAGACCGCCTCACCCTCGATCTCGGTGAAACCGTGTCGCTCGAAGAACGCGACCTCGAAGGTGAGGCAGAAGACCCTTGCCACTCCGATGTGGCGAGCCTGTTGCAACAGTCTTCTCAGCAGCAAGTCGCCGATTCCGCGTCCTCGGTACTCCTTGTCCACAGCCAGCGTGCGCACCTCGGCGAGGTCCTCCCACAGCACGTGCAATGCACCGCAGCCGATCACGGCGCCGTCGACCTCGGCGACATAGAACTCCTGCACGTCCTCGTACAAGGTGACCGTTGCCTTCGAGAGCAAGATCCGGTCGGCGGCGTAGGTGTCGACCAGAGCGCGAATCGCGGCGACGTCAGACGTCCTCGCTTCGCGCACTTCGACGGGCGTTGCGCTCATTCCGGCTTCACCAGCGGGAACAAGATCGTGTCACGGATGCCAAGTCCGGTGAGAGACATGATCAACCGGTCGACACCCATCCCCTGACCTCCCGCGGGGGGCATCCCGTACTCGAGTGCGCGGAGGAAGTCCTCGTCGAGACGCATCGCCTCGTCGTCCCCCTTCGCCGCCCGAGCGGCTTGGGCGACGAAACGCTCCCGTTGGTCGATCGGGTCGATCAGCTCGGAGTAGCCAGTGCCCATCTCAGCGCCCCAACCGACGAGGTCCCACTTCTCGGTCAATCGGGGATCATCGCGGTGCACCCGGGTCAGTGGCGCGTTCTCCTTCGGAAAGTCCTTGTAGAAGACAGGCGTCGTGGTCTTCGCCTCCACGAGCTCAACGTAGAGCTCTTCAAGCAGCATCCCGACGGATGCATCTGCCGGCTCCTCGATACCGAACCGATCGCAGTACGCCCGCAACGTGGCGGCCGGGGTGTCCAGCCCGACTTCCTCGCCGAGCGCTTCTGACAGCGCGCCGATCATGGTCTTGACCGGCCAGTCCCCCGACAGGTCGAACTCGACGACCGAGCCGTCCGATTGAACGCGACGTGCGACCGGGGCACCGAACACGTCGGTTGCCGCGTTCTGGATCAGCTCTTGGGTGAGCAGTCTGACCGTGTCGTAATCCCCGTACGCCTCATACATCTCGAGCATCGTGAACTCAGGGTTGTGGGACGAGTCAGCGCCTTCGTTGCGGAAGTTCCGGTTGATCTCGAAGACCCGGTCGATCCCGCCCACGAGCAGCCGCTTGAGATACAGCTCTGGCGCGATTCTGAGGTAGAGCGGCATGTCGTAGGCGTTGATGTGGGTCACGAAGGGGCGAGCGTTTGCACCCCCATGCATCACCTGCAGCATCGGAGTCTCGACCTCGATGTAGCCATAACCCTGCAGCGTGCGGCGAAGTGACTGCACGATCCCTGACCGCAGATAGACCATGTCGCGCGCCTCTTGGCGAACGATCAGGTCGACGTACCGCTGGCGCACCCGGGCTTCGGGGTCAGCGAGTCCGGCGTGCTTTTCCGGCAGTGGACGCAATGCCTTGCTGGTGATCGTGAAATCGGACGCGAGCACACTCAGCTCACCGCGTTTGGACGTGATCACCTCGCCCTGGACGCCGACATGGTCACCGAGGTCGACGTCCGCCTTCCAGCGTTCCAACAGCTCCGCGCCGCTCTTGTCCAGCGTCAACATGACCTGGATGTCGCCAGCTGCGTCCCGGAGCGTCGCGAAGATGATCTTTCCGCTGACCCGGTTGAGAACCACACGACCGGCAACGCCGACGCTGTCGCCGGTGAACGTGTCCGGTTCCAGACCGTCGTACTGCGCCCGCAACGTCGCAGCATCTGTCGTTCGCGGATAACCGAAGGCATACGGGTCGCGACCCTCGGCCCGCATCCGCGCCAGCTTCTGACGGCGCACCTGCTCCTGCTCGGAGCGCGTCGCATCATCCTCAGCCTGGCTGGTCATGGCAGCACAGGCTACAAGCCGGCGAAGAGCCGTCCGACGTTAGTGTTCACGAGTGGTGAGCTACACGTGGCGTGGGCACTTCGACTCGAGCGAGGTGGACACTGCACGCCGCATCCTTCGAACGTGCACCCTCCTTTGACTGGGACTGGTGGCAACAGGTCAACGCGCACAGCCTCGGTTGGGTGTGCGCTCGCAACGATGACCGGCTCGTTGGCTGGGTGAACGTTGCCTGGGACGGTGGTGTGCACGCCTTCCTGATCGACACGATCGTGGACTCCGCTTTTCGGCGTCAGGGAATTGCGACCGAAATGGTTCGGCACGCCACCGAGCAGGCCCGAACGTCGGGATGTGAATGGCTACACGTCGACTTCGACGAACACCTGCGCTCCTTCTACTGGGAAGCGTGCGGGTTCACAGCAACGGACGCGGGTCTGATCGCTCTATAGCCCTGGCCGGTCGTGCTGTCGCCGACGCAGCCCTTAGTCGGTGTTGCGATCGAAGACGAGCTTGAGGCCGCGCAGCGTGAGCCAAGGGTCATGCTCGTCGATGGCATCGGACTCTTCGATCACCAAGGGCGCGAGCCCGCCCGTTGCGATGACGGTGACCGAGTCAGGGTCTTCGGAGAGCTCAGACGCCATGCGGTGCACGATTCCGTCGACCTGTCCGGCGAAGCCGTAGAGGATTCCGGACTGCAGTGCCTCGACGGTGTTGCGACCGACCACCGAGCGAGGACGAGCCAGCTCGACCTTTCGTAGCTGGGCCCCGCGTGCTCCCAGCGCCTCGACGGAGATCTCGATCCCAGGAGCGATCGCGCCCCCGAGATACTCCCCACGGGACGACACGGCATCGAACGTGGTCGCGGTTCCGAAGTCGACCACGATCGCTGGGCCTCCGAAATGGGTCGCGGCGGCAAGGGCGTTGGCGATCCGGTCGCTACCCACCTCTTTCGGGTTGTCGGTCAGGATGGGGACGCCCGTCCGGACTCCCGGCTCCACGACGATCGTGTTGATGTCGTCGTAATAGCGCGAGCACATCTGTCGCATCTCGTGTAGCGCGGCCGGAACGGTTGAGCAGAGTGCGATGCCCGTGACTTTCACCCCGCCTTCATGCTGAGACAGAAGCGAGGTGATGAGCACAGCGAGCTCGTCGGCCGTCCGCGTGTCGTACGTAGCGATGCGCCACGTGTGGTCCAGCGTCTCGCCCTCGAAGAGCCCGAGCACGGTCTGGGTGTTACCGATGTCGATCGTCAGCAGCACGTGAGACTCACCTCTCCACTCAGCCGACCCTGAGGCGGATGTTGTCGATCAGACGCGTGGAACCGACGAAGGCAGCCACGAGCAGGATGGCGGCACCGGCACTTCTCTTGGGCTCGAACGCTTCCGGGTCAACCAGCTCCACGTAGTCAGTCCGGACGTCAGAGGCATCCAGACGAGCGCGAGCCGCCTCGACAGCCGCGTCTGCTCCTGCACTGGCGGCCGCCCGACCATGTTCCAGCGCCTCCGGCAATGCCAAGGCGTGTTCCCGATCGACCGGTGAGAGGTAGGTGTTTCGACTGGAGAGCGCGAGCCCGTCGTCATCGCGAACCGTCGGCACTTCGACGATCTCAACACCGAAGTCCAGATCGCGAACCATCCTCGAGATCAGCCAGAGCTGCTGCGCGTCCTTCTGGCCGAAGTAGGCCAGGTGGGGATTGGTGATGTGCAGGAGCTTGGCGACAACGGTGAGCACTCCGTCGAAGTGTCCTGGTCGCGAATGGCCTTCGAGCACGTCACCAACCCGACCGGCCTGCACCCGGACGAGTGGTTCCCCAGCTGGATAGACCTCGTCCGGTCCAGGCGCGAACAACACGTCGACGCCCTCGTCGCTGCAGAGTCGCAGGTCGGCCGGCAGAGTGCGCGGGTACTTGTCGAGGTCTTCACCGGGGGCGAACTGCAGAGGGTTGAGGAAGTCGGTGACGACGACTCGGTCGGCCCGCTTTCTCGCCTGCCTGATGAGCTCGGCGTGCCCGGCGTGCAGAGCGCCCATGGTCATGACCACCGCGATGGTGGAGTCCTCCTTGGCCCACCGCGATCGCTCCGCGTCCAGTTCCGCGCGTGCCTCGGCGAAGGCGGTCACTCCTCGCCCTCCACACCTTCGATGGCATCGAGAACGGCGTCGCCCACAGCCGGATCGAGCAAGTGAGCATCGACGGCACGCCTCGCCGTGGCACGCGCCAGCGCCACGTAGAGGTCGGAGGTCTGAGGAGACACATTGCCGATTTCATCGATGTGCCGCACGACGGTGTCCGCATCGCCACGTACCACCGGCCCGGTGAGCGCGGCGTCCCCGAGCCTGAGGACATTGTCGAGTGCAGCTTCGACGAGCGGTCGCATCAAACGTTCTGGCTCGGCAACCCCTGCAGCCTTGAGCAGGTCCGCGCTGGACGCCTCGAGCGTCACCAGGTGGTTGGACGCGTGCGCCAACGCCGCGTGGTAGAGGGGTCGGGCTTCTTCTGCGACGTGGACCGGCTCTGCCTCCATCTCCAGCACCAAGGCATCAGCCACGGGAAGGAATCCGGTGGCAGCCGTCACTCCGAAGCTGGCGCCAACGAGTCGGTCGACGTCCAACGACGTTCCGGTGAACGTCATGACCGGGTGCAAGGCCAGTGGAACCGCGCCAGCGCGCTGTGCTGGCTCCAACACCGAGATGCCATAGCGACCGCTGGCATGCGCCACGAGCTGTCCTGAGCGCCAGGCCCCGACCTTGGCGAGTCCTTCCACCAAACCGGGCAGCTGGTCATCAGGAACCGTCACGAGCACGAGATCCGCAGCCGCGCAGACTTCAGGTGGCGGCTTGATCTCTGCGGTCGGGAGGAGTGCTTCGGCCCGCGATCGCGAAGCATCAGAGACCGCCGAGGCCGCAACGACGCGATGGCCGACTCTCGCCAGCGCTGCGCCCAGCACTGCACCGACCCGACCCGTACCGATCACGCCGACGTCAAGACGTCCCGAGCGGTTCGAAGGTGCAGATGTCACGGGCGTTCCAGTCCTCGCAGGGGTACCGGACGAAGGTGTGGCCAGCCTACTCAGCGCTAACGTCGCATTGTGCAGCGGTGGAGCGAAGCCATGGCCAAGGCGCTGTATGGCCCGTCGGGGTTCTATCGCGTCCACCAGCCAGCTGAGCACTTCAGGACGAGTGTGACGGCTACGCCGGTCTTCAGCCGGGCCATCGCCCGGTTGCTGCACGCTGTCGATGAGGCCTTGGAGCGACCGCGATCGATCGACCTGGTCGACGTCGGCGCCGGAAGTGGTGAGCTCGTGGCTCAGGTCGTCGACGAACTCGACCCGGCGATACGACGCCGCCTGAACGTCACCGCTGTTGAGATCCGGCCGGCCCCGCCCGAGGTTCCCAACGACGTCCGGTGGACGGACGCATTGCCGCGACAGATAAAGGGACTGATCGTTGCCAACGAGTACCTCGACAACGTGCCCTGTGACGTCGTGGCTCACGAAGCTGGCCAGTTGAGGTACGTCCTCGTCGACGAGTCCGGCGACGAATCGCTGGGTCACGAGATCGCAAGCGACCACGGGGAATGGTTTCGCACGTGGTGGCCGATGACGTCCGACGTCAGTCGTGCTGAGATCGGCGACCAACGAGACCAGGCATGGACATCTCTCATCAACGCACTCGATCGCGGCGTTGCCCTGGCGATCGACTACGGCCACGTCTACTCAGAGCGGGCGAGCAGCGCATACGCCGCCGGAACCCTCACCGGGTATCGAGATGGACACCAGGTGGTACCGATTCCTGACGGCTCGTGCGATATCACTGCGCACGTCGCCATTGACGCGTGCCAGGAGGCCGGGCTCCAGGCGGGAGCGGAGCACACCGCTCTCATGACACAGCGTGACGCACTCGACCACCTGGGCACCCAAGGAACCGTTCCCGACCGGAGCCTCGCCACGTCCGATCCTGTCGAGTACGTGCGTCAGCTGTCCGAGGCGTCGTCGGCGGCCGAGCTCCGGGACCCGATGTCGCTCGGTTCGTTCTGGTGGCTGCTCCAGTCCAAAGGCGTCCCATTGCCCATCGGCACTGGAGCGCTTTCCGGCTGACCCGGGCCTCCCAGGCGGCGCGCGAGCCTGGCTCGGTCGGCCTGCGCATCGACCAGCTGTCGAACGTTTGCCGCCGCCCGGTGCAGCGCAGTGATGCGAATCGGTCCCGGCGTCGAGTCCACGTGCATCGAGGCGATACCCAACCGTCGCTGCCACAGCCCTTGCGTCAAGCGCACGCTCTGCGTTCTGGCATGAGGGACCACGTCCCACTTCGGCACCAACCACCCTCGCCGGGTCACGATGACGCGGCTCGTCGCTCCGACGCCGAGCTGTCGCCACTGAAGCGGGGCACGCCATCTGGCCCGCTCGGGGGCGGGATCGAGCGGTACGGCGAACGGATCGAGGCCCGGAAGCACTCGATCGATGACATGGCGGGCGAGAACATCTGGTGCCACGGGGAGCACGACAGAGGGCCGCTCCTCGCCTTCCTCCCCGCCAGTCGTGCCCGCGACGTTGACGACGACTCGAACCCATCCCCACGGACGCCACATGAGGGGACGCTCGATCCGCACGGCTTGAACGCGGCCAGGCGGCACAGTCTGCGAGCGGTGCGACGTCAGCCCGAAACGGAGCCGCAACCCGTCGGGGGACTCGGCCACCGTGAAGCCGAACAGATTCAAGAACTGTCCGCCCACGATGAAGAAGGGTGTGGCGAGGAGAAAGAGACTGCCGAAACCCAGCTCCCACTGTCCTGCCACCACCGACATGGCCGCGATCACCGGGATCAGCGCCAAGAGAAAGACGTTGACCGGCTGCAGCACCAACGACGCCAGCAGATGCGGTGCCGGAACCTGTACGAGCACGTTCTCGACCGGTGGCAGAAGTGGCCCGGCCGGCGACGTTGGGCCGGTGTCGGTCCCAGTCGTTCCGCGCTTCATCCCCGCTGCCCGCGCGAGCAGCTCTGCCCGCAGATCTTGCGCATGCTCGACGGACAAGTAACGCAGCTTGGTCGACTCGCTGGACGATCCGGCGACCTCAGGCCGAAGCTCGGCAAGACCGAACAGCCGTGCGATCAGTGGCTGCGTGATGTCGACCGACTGCAGTCGCGAGAGCTGGACGCGTCGCTCGTTTCGGGTGAGGACTCCCGAGTGGATGCGAAGGTCACCGTCGTCGTCGAAGAAGTACGTCAAACGCGACCAGGAAAGCCAGGCGAAACCCCCTACGCCCACGACAAGGACCACCATCAGGACGGCCGAGCCCGCCACGCCGAGAATCGCGCTCGCCTCACGCCCTTCCATCAAGAACATGAAGGCGGCGATCGGAAGGATCGCCCTCACCACGGTGACGAGCGGGGTCACGGGGTGCGTTCGCCGCGGTTCGGTCACAGACCAGCGCTCCGCTGCTCGCCCAGCGCAGCAAGTCGATCGCGCAGTCGACCTGCCTCTGACGGATCAAGTCCAGGGATGGAGGCGTCGGTCGTCGCGGCCGCCGTGTGCAACTGCACGGTTGCCAGGCCGAGATACCGCTCGATCGGACCGCGGCGGACGTCCACCTGCTGCATCCGTCCATACGGCACCACGACCAGCCGCTTGAACAAGATGCCCGATACGACGAGCAGGTCGTCCTCCCGGTCGGCGTAGCCGATGGCGCGAACCTGTCGCCCGATGAGCCACCAGAGCCACCACAGGACCCCGAGCCCAAGAACAGCGACGAGAAAGGCGGCCTCGGGGTAGCCGGACACTGCGACTGCGATCACCAGGGCAAGCGTGGCCAGCGTGGTCACGAAGACGGCGATCGCTCGGCGCCCGGTAGCCAGCCTGCTGCTGACCGGCGTCCAACCACTCTCCGCCGTGAACGGGTCAATGCTCATGCTCGGAACCTACCCGCAGGGGCCAGCACGACAGACATGCAAGGATTCGCCACGTGACCGAAGAGCGCGTGGTGAGCACCGGCGGCGGCTTGCAGGCCACCGACATGGTGTTGAACATCGGGCCGCAGCACCCAGCCACCCACGGCGTCCTCCGGCTCCGCCTGCACCTCGACGGTGAGCGCATCGTCCACGCCGAACCGATCATCGGCTACATGCACCGAGGCGCGGAGAAACTCTTCGAGGTGCGTGACTACCGCCAGATCATCATGCTCGCCAACCGTCATGACTGGCTCTCGGCGTTCTCGAACGAGCTCGGTGTGGTGCTCGCCGCGGAGCGAATGCTTGGCATGGAGGTCCCCGAGCGAGCGGTGTGGGCGAGGACGTTGCTCGCAGAACTGAACAGGGTGCTGAACCACCTGATGTTCCTTGGCTCCTACCCGCTGGAGGTCGGGGCGATCACGCCGGTCTTCTATGCCTTCCGTGAGCGCGAGGCCATTCAGGAAGTGATGGAGGAGATCTCCGGCGGCCGGATGCACTTCATGTTCAACCGGGTCGGTGGCCTGAAGGAGGACCTGCCGAACGGATGGCTCGGACGCGTGCGGACCGCGGTGGCCAATGTGCGACGCCGGCTTCCGCAGCTGGAGAACCTGGTCTTCGGAAACGAGATCTTCGCAGCGCGGACCCAAGGGGTCGGCGTCCTCACGAGTGAGCAGGTCATGCAGTACGGGCTGTCCGGGCCCATCGCGCGGGCGTCTGGCGTGGCCATGGACCTGAGGGTGGACGAGCCCTATCTTGCGTACGGCGAGTTGACCGACGTCATGCGAGTCGTGACGGCTGACGCAGGGGACTGCTTCGCGCGGTTCACCGTCTTGCGGGATCAGGTGCACGTGTCACTCGACCTGGTCGAGGCCTGCATCGACCGGTTGGAGCGGCTACCGCAAGGCCCGATCAACCAGCGACTGCCCAAGGTGCTCAAGGTTCCCGAGGGATTCACCTACGCCTGGACCGAGAATCCGCTCGGGTTGAACGGCTACTTCCTGGTGTCGCGGGGCGAGAAGACGCCTTACCGGCTCAAGCTGCGGTCTGCGTCGTTCAACAACATCCAGGTATTGAGCGAGATGCTGCCGGGTCAACTCGTCGCCGACATGGTGGCGATCCTCGGTTCGATGTTCTTCGTGGTCGGCGACATCGACAAGTGATCGACTAGTTCGCTGGGCGCAGTCGCGCGATCTCAGACGCGGTGAGATCGAGCAGCTGTCGAGGCGGTGAGGGCTCGGTGCCGCTGGTCGAGGTCTCTGGAATCGGGGGATGGTCCGGCTCGACGCTTGGGATCTTGGGCGGGATCTCTGCTGAGAACGCCGCGCGGACCAGCGGCAGATGCAACGACGGGTAGACGGTGTCGATTTCTGCAGGTCGTGGCTTCAACAGCTCCTGCATCAGGACGTCGCGGTCGGCAGCGATTTGCAGGCCGCGCGCGGTTTCCTCCGATGCGGCCGACACCTCAGCCCGAAGCATCCGGATCTCGAGCAGCAGCTCGGTCTGCTGCGCCCGCAGCTGCGACAGCTCGCGCTGGGCTTCGAGCAGCTCATGGCGACGATCCATTGCCGCTTGCCACAGAGCGGACGCGCGTTGATGGTCTGACCGCAGTGCGAGACCAACCACCACGACGAGAACGACGACGATGGCAGTCGCGCCAACTTGCACAGTGAGCGAGTCGTCTACCAGCCAGATCGCGGCAATCGCAGCCACCGCAACACCGAGGCCGGTGAACAAGAGTGGCAAGCCAGAACGTGGGGGCTCAGGCAGCGCGTGGCGTCCGCGTGACATGGGCCAAGGGTACGCCGAATGGGTGACGCGATTGGGGAATTGAATCAGGCCGTCGACGTCGACGATCCGCCCGATTCGTCATCGTCACCACCTTTGATCCGGCATATGCGTTCCAGCCAGAGCGCGGCAGCTGCCAGCGCGACTCCGGCCAGCGCCGCGACGGCGGCAACGAGCACCACCCGACGGCGGTAGTCGTTGACCAACTCGAGTAAGAGGAATCCGACATAGCCGAGGTAGACACCCGCGACGGCAGCACCGGTCCGGGAGCCGGCAAGCGCAAGCACGGCGGTGCGCGCCGCGGTGAAGGGATCCAGCGGGCGGTGCCCCGGCCGGCGTTCGATCCGCGGTCGCAGCGTCCATGCGGCTACCGCGAAACCGGCAGCGAGGGCCAGCAGCGTCAGTGGCGCAGCCCATGGAACGGCGGGTGGGGCACCGGTCCGCAGATCCCAGAACCGCGCACCGAGGAAGCCGACGCCGAAGCCCACCAGAGCCGTGACGAATAGCAGCCTGAGACTCGTAGGACGCATCAGCTGTCGACCCTCAGCCGTCGGACGCCAGATGCGTCAAGCAGGTCGGCCCACTCCTCGACCGTGCGACCCGATACGACGAACTCAGGGTCGACCTGTGCCCACGGAACCATCACAAACGCGCGTTGCGTCGCGCGCGGATGGGGAAGCGTCAGCTCTGGGTCGTCGCTGTCGACGTCGTCGTAGGCGAGCAGGTCGACGTCGAGCGTCCGTGGCCCCCATCGCTCAGTGCGCACGCGAGCTGCCCGCTGCTCACACCGTTGGGCCAAGGCAAGGAGTTCGCGGGGTTGCAGCACCGTGTCGACGACCACCACGGCGTTGATGAACTCCGGCTGCTCGGGCCCGCCAACCGGGTCGGTCTCGACCAGCTGCGAAACCCCGACGGTGCTGACTCCGGACTCATCTCCGATTTCTGCGATCGCGTCGCGGACGTGCTGCACCCGGTCGCCGACGTTCGACCCGAGACCAAAGGCAGCACGCACGACATCACTCATCGGCGACTCATCTGCTGCGTTCCAGGGTGACGCTGACATCCCGAACTGCCACGCCGACGGGAGCCTCGGGCTTGTGCACCGTTACTCGCACGGACTGCACGGCGGGAAACTCCTTGAGCAGCTTCTGGGCGACGCGATCGGCGACCGTCTCGATCAGCTGACATGGTTCGCCCTCGACCACGCCAACGACGTGCCGGGCCACCGATCCGTAGTCAACGGTTGCTGAGAGGTCGTCGGTTGCTGCGGCACGGGTGAGATCGACGGACAGATCCACGTCGGTGATGAATGGTTGTCCCTTCTCGCGTTCCTCCGGGAGGACGCCATGGAAGCCGAAGCCGCCAACACCCACGAGCGAAATGCGACCGCCAGGCATCAGCTGCTCCCGGGGCTCATGTCGACCATCACAGGCGAAGCGTGATGCAGCCAGATGCGCCACCGACCGTCCACGAGGACGAAAGCATTGGTGGCGACGGCGTGGCTGGAGGAGTACGGCTCTGCATCGGTACCGGGACCGATGATGATCTCGATGCACGTGACCGTTGCCATGTCGCCAGACACCATCGGCTCTACGTCGGTGACGATGAACTGGATGTCCTCGGTGTTAGCCATGACCAGTGCCCACGACCGCAGCACCGGTTCGATACCGCGAATGATCAGACCACCCGGATGCACACACTTGGCTGCCGCACCATCCATGCCGTCAACCCAGAGCGCCGTCATCCGATCCATGTCGCCAGCTTCGAACGCGGCATATAGCTCCTCGTTTGCTGCCTTCACTGCCTCGAGAGCACTGCTCATTCGGCGTCACCCCACGCCTGTGCAACGCGAACAGCGTCGACATTGCCTCGGGCATCGTGCACTCGCACGCACCATGCCCCAGCCGCCGCAGCCAACGCCGTGATGGCGAGAGTCGCGTCATCGCGTTCGGCCACTGATCGGGGTTGGTCTCCCTCACCGAGCAATGCACCGAGGAAACGCTTGCGCGAGGCACCGACAAGCACTGGCTGACCAAGCTCGATCAACCGGGGCAGCGCCCGCAGCAGCGACCAGTTGTGTTCCGCCTCCTTGGCGAATCCCAGACCTGGGTCAAGGACGATCCGGTCGACGGAGACACCCGCTTGCTCGGCGGCTCGACGTCGTTCACTCAGCTCCTCCAGGACCTCCACGACGACGCCACGCGGATAGTGCGACCGCGTCTGCATCTCCTTGCTGTGTCCCCGCCAGTGCATCAGGACGATCGGCACGTCGACGCTGGCTGCAAACGGCAACATGTCGGGGTCAGCGAGCCCACCGGACACGTCGTTGATCAGAACCGCCCCCGCGTCCAGGGCGGCCTTCGCCACCTCCGCACGCATGGTGTCGACCGACACTGCGATTCCCTGCGCAGCCAGCGCCTTGATGACGGGCACCACTCGTGAGAGCTCCTCTTCGAGAGGCACGCGCTCGGCTCCCGGCCGGGTGGATTCCCCGCCGACATCGACGAGGTCGGCGCCGAGACGCGACTGCTCCGTCGCGCGGGTGACCGCCGCATCGAGGTCGAGATAACGACCGCCGTCAGAGAAGGAGTCCGGCGTGACGTTGAGCACGGTCATGACCAGCGTTCGCCGGAGGCCGGCGAGTGCTGCGGGTAGCCCAGCTGGCGGTACTGGTCGTGACACGTGTCGAGCCTAGTGGGCGACAGATTGGCCGATCGGCTCGACGAGTACGCGACGGGGTGCCTGGAACGAGACGAGGTCGAGCATGGGCGGCGACATCTCGCTGACGCGGATCGGAGGTAACTCGTTCACCGCTTCCTCCACGGCAATCGTCGCCTCCAGCAGTGCCAGTCGAACGCCGAGGCAGCGGTGCACACCGACGCCAAAAGCCAGCGAAGCATCAGCACCGGTATCGGTGAGCTGTAGGAGCACCGTGGCGCCAGCCGGGAGATCGACTCCCCCGACCTGCGTGTGCCTCGTCGTCACCCTTCGCCAGGTGGGAACCGATGACCTCGCACTCAGTACATCGTCGACGAGAGCGCTGGCCGCCGTCGGAACATCCACGGCGGTGCCCCACCACCGCTCGGGTTCGGAGGCGACTGTCCAGAGGACGGTGGAGACCAACTGAGTGGTCGTCTCATGTCCTGCAACCATCAGGAAGTAGGCGGCGGCACAGACCTCGGTGTGCGAGATGCCGAGCGAAGCAAGCGACGCGAACAGCCCTTCGGAGTGGTCGCGGATATCGCGCCGCACCCATTCATCGAGCCAGGCGTAGAACTCCGACGCCGAGGCTGCGAGTGCACGTTGCCGGCGCTCGCCGGGAAAGCCCCAGAAGAGCTCCAACGAGTCGGCGCTCCACCGCTTCAGCGCGGCAACGTCGACCTCTTTAAGGTCGAGCATGGTCAACAAGATCTGCGCAGGGGCTTCAGCGCAGTAGCCGCTGACGAGGTCGACGTGTTGCCCTGCGCGCAGTCGGTCAGCAAGCGGTCGCAGATGGGCGCGAGCGACGCCACGAACCTCAGGCTCTACCGCCTTGACCATTCCGGCACTGAAGTACCGTGCGACGACTGACCGGATCTCTGCGTGAGTCGCGGTCGCGTTGTTCGCCAAAGTTGGTGGGAGTGCAAACCCGACCCGAGAGAGGGTCCGCAGGTTCTCCGGCGAGATGGGATGCACAGCGGTGAGCGCATTCGCAGGATCGAACGTCTCCGGGTCGAGCAGGACCTGACGCACGTGTGCCGGATCTCGGACCCACCAGGCACCGATGTCGTCGCGATACTCGGGAACGGTGCTCACACCCACCAGCCCACTGTGTCGATCCATTCGGGAGCGCGATCTCGGAACTCGGTGACAGGCAACGAGTCGATGCCTTCGGGAATCCTTCCCAAGATCTTGGCACCTGTGACTCGTGGGAGGTCGTCGATGTTGCACAACGCGGCAAGGTCCGGCTGGGTGGGCCACGACCCGACGATCAAACCGCGGACCCGACAGCCGCGAGAACGCAAGGCTTCGGTCGTCAGGGCTGTGTGGTTGAGCGTCCCTAGCCCCGCACGCGTCACGACGACCATGTCGGCGTCCAGCGCAGCCGCGACCTCGGCCACGCCTTCACCTGCCTCGGTGAGCGCGACGAGGACGCCTCCGGCCCCTTCGACCAGAACGGTCTCGTGCGTTGCCGCGAGTTCCTGGACGGTCCGCACGTGGGCGTCGAGCGACGGGAGCTGCCGCTGTTCTCGTCGGGCCGCCGTCACCGGAGCCAGCGGCTCGGAGAGCTCCGCACCGACGTCGGCAGTGTCGATACCGCTCCAGCGCCGCACCTCTTGTGCGTCGCCGTCGCCGATCGACGTACCGGTCTGAACCGGCTTGTACACGGCAACACGGCCACGCGTCCGCGCGAGCACCGCGAGCGCCGACGTCGCCACGGTCTTTCCAACACCGGTGTCGGTTCCGGTGACGACGATGACGTGGCTTCCCACCGTCATGCACCACCGATGGAACGCGACAGTGCGTCGCACGCGAAGGCGAGGTCCGACTCGTCCAGGTCAGCGCGAACGGTCACCCGTATTCGGCTGATGTCGTCCGGCACCGAAGGTGGACGAAACACCCCGACCAGTACTCCCTCGCTCGCGAGTGCGGCGGAGATCTCGACCGCCCGATGTGGGCTGGCGACCGGTAAGGCCATCACGGCACCGTCAGGCACGCTGACACCGAGCGCGCCTGCGACTGCGCCCACGGACTTCCTGAGCCGATCGACCCGGTCGGGCTCGTCGACCACGACCTGAAGGGCTGCCATCGCAGCCGCGCATGACGCTGGGGCGAGTGCCGTGTCGTAGATGAATGGTCGCGCACGATTGATCAGGAAGTCGCGAACGTCCGGTGATGCGGCGACGAACCCGCCTTGGCTGCCGAGCGCTTTGGAGAGGGTTCCCGTCACCACGACATGAGGAAGCCGCGCAAGGCCAAGTCCGTAGAGGAGACCTCGCCCAGATTCTGAGGTTCCGATCGCATGTGCTTCGTCCACAACGAGCGTCGCGTCATGCGACAGACAGAGCTCGCTGAGCTCGCCCAAGGGTGCGGTATCACCGTCAACGCTGAAGACCGATTCTGTGACGACCAGCGCGCGTGGTTGTTGTCTGTCGCGTAGTTGGGCTCGGACATGATCGACGTCATTGTGCGCAGCAACGACAAGTTGTCCGCGGCTCAGTCGTGCTGCGTCAAAGAGCGAGGCGTGCGCATGAGCATCGACGACGACCAGAGTTCCCGGGTCAGACAGAGCAGTGATCACACCCAGGTTGGCCAGGTATCCCGAAGAGAAGACGAGAGCCGCATCGCACCCGACGAAATCGGCTAACGCATGTTCGAGGTCCTCATGCAGCTGCGTGGTCCCTGTGACCAGCCGGGACGCCGTTGCGCCAGATCCCCACTCTCGCGTGGCATCGATCGCGGCCTGAACGACTCTCTGATCGCGCGCCAGCCCGAGATAGTCGTTGCCGGCCAAATCGATCACGTCGGCAGACGCTGACCGAACGCGCAGCGAGCGCTCGAGGCCTCGACCCCGCAACGCTCGCTGGCGCTCGCGGAGTCGCGTCGGCAGGTCGGCGTTCATGCAACGGCCTTGACCGCGGCCACGAGTGCGGCGCCAATGACGTCGACATCGTCTGAGCTGCTCACGTACGGCGGCATCGCGTAGATCAAGTTCGCGAACGGTCGGATCCACACTCCCTCGGCCAGTGCCGCCTCAGTCGCTGCGGCCACGTCGACGTCGTGCTCGAGCTCGATCGCCGCCGTAGCGCCCAGCACGCGGACGTCGCGGACGCCCGTGACGTTTCGCACCTCACGCAGTGAGGCGCCGAGCGCGGCTTCGATGTCCGCTACCTGGCGACGCCACGCTCCCGTACCCAGCAGCCCAAGACTTGCGAGAGCCACCGACGCCGCGAGGGGATTGCCCATGAATGTGGGACCGTGCATCAACGCTCCCGCTCC
>DASUFV010000242.1:0-3440 GCA_036274415.1 Actinomycetes bacterium | reverse complement strand
GCGTAGGAGCAGTGCGTTCGCCACCGCACGGGGGGCAGAGCCACATTTCCGTCTCGTGAAACGTGCGCGGGGTGAAACGTGCCGATGCTGGACTAGATCGCGTACGAGGGTTTGACCTCGCGGTCCCATCCTTCGACTGCCTCCGGCTTGCGGGGCGACGGACCCACATACCGGGCAGACGGACGAATCAGTCGCCCGGTGCCCTTCTGCTCGAGGATGTGCGCACTCCAACCTGCGGTACGCGCACAGGTGAACATCGGCGTGAACATGTGCGCCGGCACGTCCGCGAAGTCGAGGACGACCGCAGACCAGAACTCGACGTTGGTTGCGAGCACTCGATCCGGCTTGCGCTCGGCCAGGATCTTTAACGCGGCGCGCTCGAGCTCTTCGGCAACTTCGAATCGAGGTGCGCCGAGCTCACGCGCAGTACGCCGCAGCACTCGTGCGCGTGGGTCTTCTGCGCGGTACACGCGGTGACCGAAGCCCATGAGGCGCTGACCCGTGTCAAGGGTGTGGCGTACGAAACCCTCTGCGTCTCCCGTTCGCTCGACCTCCTCGAGCATGTGCAGGACGCGGGAGGGCGCGCCGCCGTGCAGCGGACCGGACATCGCACCGACTGCACCGGACAGCGCAGCCGCGACGTCGGCACCGGTCGACGCGATCACGCGCGCGGTGAACGTGGACGCGTTCATGCCGTGTTCAGCCGCAGAAACGAAGTAGGCGTCAACTGCCTTCACGTGCTTGGGGTCTGGCTCGCCGCGCCACCTGATCATGAACCGTTCGACAACCGTCGCCGCCTTGTCGATCTCGCTCTGGGGCACCATCGGCAACCCGAGGCCGCGTGCGGACTGTGCGACATATGACATCGCCATGACGCTCGCGCGGGCGAGGTCTTCGCGCGCTTGGTCGTCGTCGATGTCGAGCAGCGGTCGCAAGCCCCAAGACGGAGACAACATCGCCAACGCACTTTGCACATCGACGCGGACGTCGCCGGAGTGGACGGGGAGCGGGAACGGCTCTGCCGGCGGGAGTCCGGGGTTGAACTCGTTGTCGACCAGCAGGCCCCATACGTTGCCGAACGAGACGCGTCCAACCAGGTCTTCGATGTCGACGCCGCGGTAACGCAGCGCGCTGCCCTCTTTGTCGGGCTCAGCAATCTCTGTCTCGAAGGCAATGACGCCCTCGAGACCGGGTACGAAGTCTGAGTCCGCCATGTGGGCACTCCTCGACGCGCAGGGTCTGGTGTGACGCTGTGTGCACAGAGTCTGCTGGCTGCCTGGGTGGGCTGGCCGTCGTGGGCAGGGGTCGCTGCCCTAACGCAATCTAACCTGACAGGCCATCGTGCCCGCTCGTTGGCCCAGGTGAGCAGCACAATGGCGGTATGGAACACGCTGCCCTGGCCGCACTCCGCCGCAGTTACGAGCTGGCTGGCCTCGACGTGGTCGACGTCGATCCCGACCCTGTCGCGCAGTTCACCAGGTGGCTGCAGGACGCCGTTGCGGCCGAGCTCCGCGAGCCGAACGCGTTCGTTCTGGCGACCGCCGATGCCAATGGACGTCCCCGCGCCCGCAGCGTGTTGCTGAAAGCCGCCGATGAGCGTGGCTTCACCTTCTACACCAACTACCACTCGATCAAGGCGCACCATCTCGCGTCGAACCCGCAGGCGTCGATGTGTTTCGGCTGGGTCGATCTGGAACGTCAGGTCATCGTGACCGGCGACGTCGAGCGGACCTCACCGGGGGAGACCGCCGACTACTTCCGGAGCAGGCCGCACGGCAGCCAACTCGGTGCGCTCGCGTCCCGGCAGAGCGAAGTGATCGAGTCGCGCGCTGTGCTCACCGACCGGTTCGCCGAGCTGGCCGAGCAATATCCTGACGACACCGAAGTGCCAGTTCCTGACTTCTGGGGTGGCTACCGCGTGGTGCCCGACGACATCGAGTTCTGGCAAGGGCGTCCGAACCGCTTGCATGACCGCGTGAGGTATCGGCGGGAAAGTGCGGGCAGCCCGTGGATTATCGAGCGACTGTCGCCCTGATAGACGGCCTTAGTTATTGAAACCTTACGAACGGAACGCGGCTGCCTCTCGTTCCACGGTTGCGTAATACGAGCTCCAGAACTCCTCGTCGCCGTCCGGGAGATTGCTGTTGGCCTTGCGGTGCCCGATCGTTCCGTCGAGCTGCTCGCGCAAGATGTCGGCGTGACCGGCGTGACGGTAGGTCTCGGTCGCCATGTGGACGAGCAGCATGTGCAGTGAGGTGTCGGCCCTTTCGCCCCACCACGGGACGTGGCCAGGCGTGTCCAACGGCAGCGCCTCGATCGTGGCGTCGGCGTGTTTCCACGCTCGATCCCAGAAGCCGAAGATGTCGTCGCGAGTCTCGTCCTTGGTTGCGTACATGTCGGCGTTGGGCGGCGCGTCGTCGGCGTACCACGGTTCTGGTTCGGGGAACGGACGGCCGAGGCACTCGCCGAAGTAGCCAACGCCAACCGCGGCAACATGCTTCACCAGGCCGAGCAGGTTCGTCCCGGTGGGAACGAGCGGTCGACGCATGTCGTAGTCGCTCAGCCCTTCGAGCTTCCACAGCAGCGCCTCGCGTCCGATGATGAGGTAGCGGTGCAGCGTCGCCTTCGGGTCGGGGATCGAGGCTTCAGTGGTGGCCATCGCCTCAGGCTGCCACTGCTCCCGGCTGAGGCGCAAAGCTTCAGCCGCTTCAGTCAGTGCTCGACGGCTCCGGCACCGAAATCTGGTATCCGATCTCGTCGTCAATCGCGTTGGCGATCCAGTCGACCGAGATCGAGGTGGGGACGCCGGTGTCTGGGTCGTACGCGACTTCCACGTCATCCGCTTTGGAGAGTGCTCGGCCGAGCACGGCGAAAAGTGCCTCGATCGTCGGCTCGGAGTCGGCGAAGCCGATGACCTGTGCCGCCCGGTAGTCCTCGCCGCCGAGTGTGACGACGTGGTCGTCCTGCACTTCGACCTTGACGTTGTGAATGGCCGGGCAGAAGCACCCGACGTCGAGTCGGTAGGAGTAGTCATCCATTTCCTGCTCGTGCCACCGCGTCCATGCCGCCTCGGCTTGTGCATCGAGACCCTCAGGTGGGGCAGGGGTCGATGCCTCGGGGCTGGGGACCTCGTCCGCCTTGGGTGAGGCTGCTCCGCAGGCAGTCAGCACCGAGGCAGTCAGCGCGCAGGCCGCGATGACGACGCCGAGCACGGTGAAGCGTCCGTCAAGGGCGTTGTTCATGTCCCCTCCCGTCAATGGGTGATGGTTCGACGCCGCAGCGTCACGCTGGGTTCCAGCGGCGCAGGTTGACTCAGGCAGGATGGCCAGGTGGCCCGCCGTCTCGTTCTCGACGTGCGACCACTGAAGGTCAGCGCCGCGTACCGGCGCATGTGGGGTGGATGGACCGTCGCCCAGGTCGGACAGTCGATGGCGACCGTG
>DASUFV010000241.1:0-2455 GCA_036274415.1 Actinomycetes bacterium | reverse complement strand
CGCGCGGTGTTGAGGACGCACTCCTGAGGAGCGCTCGTGCCTCTGCCGCCGCCCGGCGCAGAACCGACGTCGCCCGGTTCACCGTTGCGCGACGGAGGTAGGCCTCAGGGCTGGACATCGCAGGCAGGTCGTCCCACTGCGTGTAAACCGTGAGCATGACGTCCTGCACGACGTCTTCTGCGGCCTCGCGAGATCCCGTCAGTCCCCACGCAATGCCGACCAAGCGCGGGTACTCGCTCCTGAAGAGCGACGCAAAGGACTGGACGTTCGGGAGGCGCACCGGAGTGCTGGCGGACGCAAGTCCTTGGCGCGGGTCGTTGGGCATAGTGCTGCCACCTGTCGAAGGGGTCTCGCTCTATAGACGCACCGCGCCAACCCTGCGGTTTACACCGCCGATCGGTCAATCAGTGGACGCCCCAAGCACCTGCGACGTGTCGGACTAAATGAGCAGCGGGAACATCAGTCTGACCGGCGGCGGCAGGCGACTCTCCATGAACGTTGTCTCTGGCAGCCTAGACCCGTGGCGAAGCGTCCCGTCATGCAGCCGACGTCCGCTGAGGTCAGCGCGTTCCTTGACGCCGTGCCGAACGAAAGACGTCGGGCCGATGCCAAAGTGCTGTGCCAGTTGCTCGGCGACATCACCGGTGAGCCACCTGTGATGTGGGGGCCAAGCATCGTGGGTTTCGGTACTTTGCACTACCGATATGAAAGCGGGCGTGAGGGAAGCATCCCCCTCGCAGGATTCTCACCGCGGAAAGCCCATCTGGTGGTCAATCTCATGAACGGGTTCGAGACGCGTGACCAGGACCTGTTGGCGACACTCGGCATCTATAAAACCGGCGTGAGCAAGCTGTACATCAAGACTCTGGCCGACATCGACCTGAACGTCCTGCGCGAACTGGTCGAGCGATCGGTGGCCATCTCACGCGATGCGGATCGCGCCTCCCGGCTCATGCGCCCCCATTAGCAACTCTCAGGTGCCGTGCCTCAGCTTCTGGGAGTACTTGTTCCAGGGTCGCTGAATGAGCAGCGGGAACATCAGACGAACGGGTGCCGGCAGGTGACTCTTCATGAACGCTTTGTCGTCGTCGTTCAGCGGTTCGAGGAGTAGGCCGAAGGCGACCGGCATCATGTTCTTCGGAATGCCAGCGCGAGCATGCTCACCCATGGCCTCCCACTCTTGCTCCGTCAGGGTTATGGCGGCGAGTGGCACGATCTTCTGCTCTTCGTCGTCCAGGTGTGGTTGAAGCACGGTGTTGAGGGTGTCGAGAGCGTTCGCCAGCGCTGCCCCAGTCTCGGCCGACGGGGCTCCGCGCCAGGACGCGCACGCCTCGGTCACCGCCTCGATCGCGCCATTGACTTCGACGTGTTGATGACCGACCTGATCAACCATTGTCATTTGATCCGGCGCCCGCTCGGCGAGCACCGGATAGAGCAGCTCGTCCTCACTTGCGTGATGGTGGTGCAGGACACCGATGACGAAGTCGATGTGGTCAGCGAGGAACCTCACTCGGTCCGCAGACGGCGTCGGGTTGGCTCGCACCAATTGCGCAGACTCTGCAAACGCGTTCCGGAAGGTCTCGTGCACGATCGCCATGTCGCGCACATCAATGGGGGAGGTTGCTGACATGGTCGTGCCCTTCTGGAGGTGACTGGTTGGCCGTGATCTTTGCCGAGTTGGACACCAGTTGGCTAGGGCGCTGAGCGAACAGGTAGCTAGCTCCAGCCGAAAGCAGGCGGAAACACGACCACGACGATCGACGCCCAGACCGCAAAGACCGGCAAGTACGTCGTTTGCCAGCGTTCCAGCCTGCCGAACGACCCACCGCCCGAAATGCCCACGAGCAGCCGGGCAGACCACGTCAGGTTGACCAGAAGAACGAGGTTGAGCCCGAGGGCCGCGATCCGGTTGGGCGTTATGCCGAGCTCGGTGATGCGTCCGAGCATCGCGGTCAGCATGAGCACGTCGATGGCCAGCGCTGCGACGACCAGAACCAGCTGCAGCCGGTCGAACAGGACCGGCGCGGCGTACGGGTCACGCGCTGACACCGCGTACAGAACCAAGCCGAGCACCAACACCAGGATGAGGTCCGCGAGAATCAACAACTCGCGGTCGGCATCGACCAAGTCACCTGTGGCCACGATCGCGACGAGGTACACCAGCAGCATCAGCGTTGCCAGCGGTGTGAAGACGCGCGTCAGGACCGGTGCGATGTTCTCGATGACGTTCTGCTTCGCCTCAACGAGCCACGCTGCGACGATGACCGCACCCATGGCTCCGCAGGGCAGCACCCACTCCGACAGCACGACCTCGGCGTCCTGGTCGATTGCCTGGAAACCAGCTGCGGTGAGTGCGATAAGGACGCCGCCGCCGATGGCCAACAGCGTGTAGTACACGACCCATTCACCGGTGAACCGGATGAAGTCCATTCGGCGGGAGTGCGACCGCCAGTCG
>DASUFV010000240.1:0-12023 GCA_036274415.1 Actinomycetes bacterium | reverse complement strand
GCAGACACGCACGCGATGACTGTTCTTGCGGGTGCGGCGCTCGCAGTGGTGTGGCGTCCGAGCAGACTGCCCCTTCGCATTCCCACATCGGCACAGGTGTCGCTGATCGTGGCGGGCGCCTTCTCGCTGCTGGGTCTCTCGGCGGTCTTCCTCTGGACCTCTGAGGCGTCCGCATGGTTGTTCCGCGGAGGATTCCTGTTCGTCGCGATCCTTACCGTCCCGCTGATTGCCGCGGCGTCCCACCCAGCCGGCGCCTTCGGGGCTGCCATGGGGACGCCGATCCTGCGCTGGCTGGGCACTCGGTCGTACGGCATCTACCTCTGGCACTGGCCGATCTTCCTGGTCACCCGTCCTGACCTGGACATTCCCCTGCGTGGATGGGCGGCCGGCATCGCCTCGTTGGGCCTGACCTTCCTGGCCGCAGAGGCGAGCTACCGCTGGATCGAGATGCCGGTTCGGCGCGGCCTGCTGGCCCGCTGGTGGGCGGGTGTCCGGAGCGGTTCCCCCGTGGTGCGGGCGAGGGCTGGAGCTCTCGTAACAGCGGTGGCCGTCACGGCCGTGCTCGGCCTGGTCGCGCTGTGGTCGGTTCCCAAGGTCGACAGCACGACCTATCTGGGTGGCGTCACCGAAGTGGGAGCCCACGAGCTCGCGCCCAAGGAGGCGCCGACCGATCCCGGAAGCAACTCCGGCAAGGGCCACACCAAGTCGTCTGGCGGCTCCAAGGACAACGGTGCAGGCAGCGACCTGCCGTTCTGGCAACGCCGAATCACGGCGGTGGGTGACTCAGTGCTGCTCGGTGCGCGTGCCGCGATCGAGAATCGGTTCCCACGCGTGATCGTCGATGCCTCGATCAGCCGACAACCCGCGGACATCGCCGAGCGGGTGCGCGAACGGATCGATGTCGACCGCATTGGCAACGTACTCATATTTCAGACCGGAACGAACGGTCTTCCTGATGCGGGTGGCCTCGATGACTTCCTCGGTTCACTTCGCGAGATGGATCTCGTCGTTGTCATGACGGTGCGCTCCGAAGTGCCGTGGATGGATCAAAGCAACGCCATCATCGAGCGCACTGCCCAGGGCAAGGACAACGTCGTGGTGGCGGACTGGGCGCGAGCCACTGTCGGGCATCCGCAGTACCTCTACAAAGATGGAACGCACCTGACGTCTGCGGGACAACGCGCGTACGCCCGACTCATCTGGACGACGATGCGCGAGGCTCAGGCGAAAGGGATAGGAGACGAGCGATAACCTCCGGCTGTGCGCATCGCGAGGTTCACCATCGCCGACCAGATCGCTTTCGGAACCGTCAGTGACGGGGACGCATCGGACCCCGAGTCACTCACCATCACGGCGATCGACGGCCACCCGTTCGGTCCGTTCGAGCCGACCGCGGCGTCATTCCCGCTGCATGAGGTGAGGCTGCTGCCGCCCGTGCTGCCGAACAAGGTGATCGGGATCGGCAAGAACTACCGCGACCACGCCAGCGAGATGGGTGGCGAGGCCCCCTCAACCCCGGTGATGTTCCTCAAGCCGTCGACCAGTGTGATCGGTCCGCAGGAAGCGATTGTGCTGCCGGAGCAGTCGACGCAGGTCGAGTTCGAAGGGGAGATCGCCGTCGTGATCGGGCGTCTGGCTCGCGACGTACCGCGGGAGCGCGTGGCTGACGTGATCTTGGGGTACACCTGCGGCAACGACGTGACCGCCCGTGATCTGCAACGCGAGGACGGGCAGTGGACGCGCGCCAAAGGCTTCGACTCCTTCTGCCCCCTGGGGCCGTGGGTGGAGACCGAGCCCGACCTTGCCGGGCTCACCGTCACGACGGCGGTGAACGGGAAGGTACGCCAACAGTCGTCGGCATCGGCGATGGTGCACTCGGTGACTGATTTGGTGGTCTTCGTCTCGTCGGTCATGACCCTGCTACCCGGCGACGTCATCCTGACCGGCACCCCGGCGGGTGTCGGACCTCTTCAGCCGGGGGACGACGTGTCGGTGTCGGTCGACGGAGTGGGAACCCTGAACAACCGGGCAGTGGCGTCCACTGACTAGCTCGCCCGCTCGGCGCCAGAGGGATGACCACGTTCGGTGGTGGATACCCTGACGTGGTGAATGCCGCCGCTCCGTCCGACGACTCGAAGGTCCGAGTTCGGTTCTGTCCGTCGCCCACGGGGCACCCGCACGTGGGAATGGCGCGAACCGCTCTCTTCAACTGGGCTTTCGCCCGCCACCACGGCGGCACGTTCGTCTTCCGGATCGAGGACACGGACTCCCAGCGTGACTCCGAGGAGTCGTTCGAGCAGCTCGTCGAGGCGATGCGGTGGCTCGGGCTGGAGTGGGACGAAGGCCCCGACATCGGAGGGCCCTACGGTCCCTATCGCCAGTCCGAGCGGCTTGATCGATACGCGCAGGTGGTCGAGCAGCTGCTCAAGGCCGGACACGCCTACCGCTGCTACTGCACGCCTGATGAGCTCGAGCAGCGAAGAGAGGCCGACCGCGCGGCGGGACGACCGCCCGGCTACGACGGTCACTGCCGCAACCTCAGTGATGCAGAGGTTGTGGCCTACGAGTCGGAGGGTCGATCGTCAGTCGTGCGTTTTCGCATGCCGGACGACATGGCGTATGAGTGGACCGACCTCGTCAGGGGACATGTCGCGTTCCCGGCAGGCGAAGTCCGCGACTACGTACTCGTCAGGGCTAACGGAGAACCGCTCTACACGTTGGTCAACCCGGTCGACGATGCGTTGATGCAGATCACCCACGTGCTGCGCGGTGAGGATCTGCTCTCCTCGACACCGAGACAGCTGGCGTTGTGGGCGGCGCTGCACGAGGTCGGCATCGCGGACGGGCCGATCCCGCAGTTCGGACACTTGCCCTATGTGATGGGTCAAGGCAACAAGAAGCTCTCCAAGCGTGACGTTGAGAGCAACCTGCTGATGTATCGGTCGGAGGGCTATCTGCCCGAGGGCATGACGAACTATCTGGCCCTGTTGGGGTGGTCACTGGCCGAGGATCGCGACCGGTTCTCCCTCGCTGAGATGGTGCAGGCCTTCGACATCGGACGGGTCAACGCGAGCCCCGCCCGATTCGACCTGCAGAAGTGCACGGCCCTGAACGCCGACTGGATCAGGACGCTTCCGGTAGAAGAGTTCGCGTCTCGACTGCTGGGATATTTCGAACGCGAGCGCAAGGTCACCCTGGACGAAGGGCAGAAGCGCATCGTTGAGTCCGCGGCTGAACTGGTCCATGAGCGGGTCGAGACGTTGGGTCAGGCTGCGGACATGCTGCAGTTCCTGCTCGTTGGCGACGACGAGTTCACCGTCGATGAGGCCGACGCTGCGAAAGTCCTGACGGCGGAGTCCGGCCAGGTGCTCGAGGCATCCGCTGAGGCATTGAGCGGGCTGGACGTGTGGCGCAGTGATGAGATCGAGGCGGCATTGCGGTCGGCGCTGATCGAGGGGTTGGGGCTCAAGCCACGAGTGGCTTTCGGACCCGTTCGCGTGGCGGTGAGTGGACGCCGGGTTTCGCCGCCATTGTTCGAGTCGATGGAACTGCTGGGGCGGGACGCATCACTCGCCAGACTGCAGAGTGCTCAACGAAGGATCTCTGCACTCGCTGAGTGAGCGATTTGGGTGGCCCCCGAGCGTTCGGTATTCTCGTCGCGCGCCGACCGGGACGCCGGATTCGGCACCCATGGGGTATGGGGTAATTGGCAGCCCGACGGATTCTGGCTCCGTTAGTCTAGGTTCGAGTCCTGGTACCCCAGCGCGTGGAGCACTTCCCTGCCGGGTACTGTTCCCCGTCGGTCAGCGTCCGCTCGAATGGGCGTCGTGACCACGCATGGCCCCGTTGTGTAGCGGCCTAGCACGCCGCCCTCTCAAGGCGGTAGCGCGGGTTCAAATCCCGTCGGGGCTACGCGAGTGAAGGCCCGAAGCATCGTGCTTCGGGCCTTCTTTCCAGTTCCGCTCGTTCTCTTCAGTTGCCGTTCGTGCGCAGCAGCTCGGTGAGCGAGTTGGCGGCGTGGACGACCGCTGGCGCGTGCAGGCGTCCTGGCTGTCGGCTGAGCCGCTCCAACGGACCCGAGACCGACACCGCCGCGATGACCTTGCCTCCCGGCCCCCGCACCGGAGCCGAGACGCTGGCCACACCCGCTTCGCGCTCGCCGATGCTCTGCGCCCAGCCGCGACGGCGGACGGCTGCCAGCATCGATGCGGTGAACCGGGCGCCTTTGAGTCCTCTGTGCAGCCGGTCGGGCTCTTCCCAGGCGAGCAGCACCTGAGCGGCGGACCCTGCTGCCATCGAGAGGACCGTGCCCACCGGAACCGTGTCGCGCAGACCGGACAACCGCTCGGCGGCGGCGACGCACATGCGCTGCTCACCCTGCCGGCGGTAGAGCTGCGCGCTCTCTCCTGTCGCGTCGCGCAGCGAGTTCAGGATCCCCCCAGCGGCTGCCAGGAGCCGGTCCTCGCCTGCGGCGGCGGCCAGCTCACCCAGGCGCGGGCCGAGGACGAACCGGCCCTGCAGGTCGCGTCCCACCAGTCGGTGGTGCTCGAGCGCAACCGCCAGCCGGTAGGCGGTGGGCCTGGCCAGACCAGTAGCGGTCACCAGACCGGCGAGGTTCTGCGGCCCGGCCTCGAGGGCACCCAGCACCAGCGTGGCCTTGTCGATCACCCCGACGCCGCTAGAGTTGTCCATGAAGCGATACTGCCGTTTCGAACTCTGAGACGCAAGTGAGATCCCTTCGGACAGCACGCACAATCGGGAGCACGAGCAGAGCAGAGGAGAGCAGGGGAGGAGCATGGGAACCACCGGGCCACAGACGTTGGCAGAGAAGGTCTGGGACGCCCACGTCGTCCGACGTGCGGAGGGTGAGCCCGACCTGCTCTTCGTCGACCTCCACCTCGTCCACGAAGTGACCAGCCCACAGGCCTTCGACGGCCTGCGCCAGGCCGGCCGCCCCGTGCACCGGCCTGACCTCACGCTGGCGACCGAAGACCACAACGTGCCGACGCTCGACATCGACCGTCCGATCGCCGACCCGGTGTCTCGTGCGCAGGTCGAGGCGCTGCGGAAGAACTGCGCTGAGTTCGGCGTCCCGTTGTACCCGCTCGGTTCTGACGAGCAGGGGATCGTCCACGTCGTCGGGCCGCAGCTCGGGTTGACCCAGCCAGGCATGACGATCGTGTGCGGTGACAGCCACACCTCCACGCATGGCGCCTTTGGCGCGCTCGCCTTCGGGATCGGGACCAGCGAGGTCGAGCATGTCTTGGCCACTCAGACGTTGCCGCTACGGCCGTTCAAGACCATGGCGATCACGGTCAACGGTGCTCTGCCGGACGACGTCACGGCCAAAGACCTGATCCTCGCGGTGATCGCCGAGATCGGCACCGGAGGCGGCCAGGGCTACGTCCTCGAGTACCGGGGGCCGGCTATCGAGGCGTTGTCGATGGAAGCGCGGATGACCATCTGCAACATGTCGATCGAGGCGGGTGCACGGGCGGGCATGATCGCGCCCGATGAGACCACGTTCGACTACCTGCAAGGCCGCGAGCACGCGCCACAGGGCGACCACTGGGATCGAGCGGTGGCCTGGTGGGCCAGCCTGGCCACCGACGAAGGCGCGACGTTCGACCGAGAAGTGGTCATCGACGCCGCGGCGTTGCGTCCGTTCGTGACATGGGGGACCAACCCCGGTCAAGGTTTGCCACTGACGTCATCGGTTCCTGACCCGGCAACCATCGACGACCCGGTGGAGCGAGTGGCGGCAGAACGCGCGCTCGAGTACATGGACCTCATGCCAGGCACGCCGCTCACCGACCTTACGGTCGACACGGTGTTTCTCGGCTCGTGCACGAACGGTCGGATTGAGGATCTCCGGGCTGCCGCGTCCGTGATCAAGGGCAGGTCGGTTGCGCCAGGGGTGCGCATGCTCGTCGTTCCTGGGTCGGTGCGGGTGCGGCTGCAGGCCGAGCAGGAGGGTCTCGACGAGATCTTCACCGCCGCTGGAGCGGAGTGGCGGCACGCGGGCTGTTCGATGTGCCTCGGCATGAACCCCGACCAGCTCGCTCCCGGTGAGCGCAGCGCGTCGACGTCCAACCGCAACTTCGAAGGACGACAGGGCAAGGGCGGCCGTACTCACCTCGTCTCTCCGCAGGTCGCGGCGGCCACTGCGGTGACCGGTCACCTGTGCAGCCCGTCCGATCTGCAGCCGGCCACCTGAGAGGACGGACTCGAATGCAAGCCTTCCGCACTCACACCGGGCGCATCGTGCCCCTGCGCCGCAGCAACGTCGACACCGATCAGATCATCCCCGCGGTCTACTTGAAGCGCATCACCCGCGACGGGTTCGAGGACGGCCTGTTCGCCGCCTGGCGAAAAGACCCTGACTTCGTCCTCAACCAGCCGCAGTACGACGGCGCAACGATCTTGGTGGCTGGCCCCGAGTTCGGCACCGGTTCGTCGCGCGAGCATGCGGTCTGGGCACTGCAGAACTACGGGTTCCGGATCGTCATCTCTCCGCGGTTCGCCGACATCTTCCGTGGCAACAGCCTCAAGGGCGGCCTGCTGACGGTCCAGCTCGATGAGCAGGCGGTCGAACGGCTCTGGGCGCTGGCCGAGGCTGACCCGAGCACCGAGATCACAGTCGACCTCGAGTCTCGTGAGGTGCGGTTCGTCGGCGAGGTGGCGCAGTTCGAGCTTGACGACTACTCGCGCTGGCGCCTGATGGAGGGGTTGGACGACATTGGGCTGACCTTGAAGCACATGGATGAGATCACCACCTTCGAGGCGACCCGTCCTTCGTGGCTCCCGCGCACGCAAGTGTGACGAATCTCCTTGTCTGGCAAGGGAAATCTCGGCGTGTACGCGTTGTGTGGAACGCCTCGAGTGCCTAACGTGCCCTTCTGCCGAGCAAACGCTCGGTCTTCGCCCTCGGTCGGGCACTTCGTCCGCCTGACAACACAAGGCTCTTGAAGGGGAACAGTGAACAAGGCTCAGCTCATCGAAGAACTTGCCGGCTCGTTTGACGGCAACCGGCGCGCCGCCCAGAACGCTCTGGAGGCAGTGCTCGACACGATCACCCGCCAGGTCGCAAAGGGTGAACCCGTCGCCATCACCGGCTTTGGCAAGTTCGATCGCCGAGTCCGTCCAGCAGGGACGGCTCGCAACCCGCAGACCGGGGCGGTCGTGAAGACCAAGAAGAAGTTCGTTCCGAAGTTCACCGCGGGTGCTGAGCTGAAGGCGATCGTCAACGGCGAGAAGAAGCTGGCAGCGCCGGCCAAGAAGACCACCGCCAAGAAGAGCGCCGCCAAGCGTCCTGCGGCGAAAAAGACCACCAAGAAGACCGCACGCAAGCGGTAGTCGACTGCGCACGTGAGGGCCTCGCCACTGTGGCGGGGCCCTCACTGTGTTCTCAGCAGGGTTCCCAGCCGTGTTCTCAGCAGTGTTCTCAGCAGTGTTCTCAGCCGGCGAAGGTCGCGAGGGTCAGGAAGCGAACGCGGGGACCGGTCGGGTGCTGCTCGATCTCTACGCGCAGACGCTGTCCCACGCGCATGGTCAACAAGGGGCCAGACCGCCATGCCTCGGACGTGAAGGGGACGACGACTCCGGAGTCCGTGATGACCGACCCTTCCCCGGACGCGGCGTCGAAGGTGTGCACCGTCGCCTGGCGGACCCCCGCCACGTCACGCTCGGCCTCACTGCGCTCACCCTCGTTCATGGACGCCTCGTTCATGGACGCGAGCCTAGCCAGGTCCGCTCATGCGGAATGCGACACTTCGGGTGCAGAGCCGATACAACCAGGGCACCGCAGGGTGGAGGGAGTCCAGTGCGCGGAGAGGAGTCGCCGGGTGCGGCGTACTCGTTCGCCCGCACCGTGCTCCGCCCGTTGCTTCGTGCCTCGACGGCGCGTCTCTGGCAAGGGAGCGAGCACATTCCGCGCGAGGGTGGCTGCGTCATCGTCGCGAACCATGTCTCGCACAGCGATCCGATTCCGATCGGCGACTTCATCGACAGCGCTGGTCGGCGCCCACGCTTCCTTGGCAAAGCCGAGCTGTTCGACACGCCTGGGCTTGGTGCACTCCTTCGTTCGGCAGGCCAGATCCCTGTGCACCGGCAAAGTGCGCAAGCCGGTGCCGCGCTCGAGGCCGCGGTCGAAGGAGTGCGCCGGGGACACTGCGTGGTCATCTACCCCGAAGGCACGATCACGAGAGACCCGGACATGTGGCCGATGGTGGGCAAGACGGGTGCTGCACGCGTCTGGTGGGAGACGCGCTGCCCCGTCATTCCGGTCGCTCAGTGGGGGCCACAGGATCTGCTCGCCCCGTACGCGAAGGTTCCCCGGCTGTGGCCGCGGCCGGTCATGCGGGTGAAGGCGGGTCCACCGCTCGAACTGCCGACCACAGAGCCGCCGGACTTTCGCGCTCTCACCGCGAGGATCATGGCGGCGATTGCCGGGCTGTTGGGCGATCTACGCGACGAGATGCCTCCGCCGTCGGCATACGACCCGGACAGGTCACACTTACCTCGAACTGGTAACCCACAGCGACACGACGACGGGAGCGCCTGATGCGTGCAGCGGTCATGGGTCTGGGCTCTTGGGGCACTGCCTTCGGCGTCGTCCTGGCCGATGCGGGTCACGAAGTGCAGATCTGGGGCCGCAATGCCGAGCGCGTTTCGGTGGTCCAACAGACGCGTCGCAACGACGCGTTCCATCCTGGCCTGCAGCTCCCTCCGGCGATCACTGCTGTCAGCGACCCGCGCGAAGCATTGAGCGACGCCCAACTGGTCGTACTCGCGATACCCGCGCAGTCGTTGCGCGACAATCTCGCGGCCTGGGGTCACCAGGTGCCGACGGACGCCATCGTGCTGAGCCTGCTCAAGGGTCTCGAGCGCGGGACGCACCTGCGCATGAGCCAGGTGGTACTGGCCGAGACGAGCATCCCTGAGGAGCGCGTTGCGGTGCTGTCCGGACCAAACCTTGCGCGCGAAGTCGTGCAGCGGCAGCCAACCGCGAGCGTGGTCGCGTGCGTCAGCGAGTCGGGCGGGGCTCAGGTGCAGGAATGGGTTCGTACCGAGTACTTCCGGCCCTATACCGGCAGCGACGTGATCGGTGTCGAGCTCGGGGGCGTGGTGAAGAACGTCATCGCTCTGGCCACCGGGATGGCCGAAGGCATGGGCTTCGGCGACAACAGCAAGGCCGCGATCATGACGCGCGGCCTCGCCGAGATGACTCGGCTGGGACGCGCGATGCGGGCTGACCCTCTCACCTTCATGGGGTTGGCGGGGGTGGGCGATCTGGTCGCCACGTGTTCCTCGCCGCTCTCCCGGAACCGCACGTTCGGGGAGAACCTCGGACGCGGCATGTCCCTCGACGAGGTGGTCGCGATCACTTCGCAGACCGCAGAGGGGGTGACGTCGTCCGAGGCCGTGCTCGAGCTGGCGCGCGAGCACGACGTCGACATGCCCATCACCGAACACGTGTCAGGCGTTCTCACGAAGGGTTGGTCACCTCGCGACACCGTTCGCTCCCTCATGGGTCGGGTCGCCAAGCCCGAGTGGTGAGCCGCCTAGTCTGGCCACGTGACTTCACCAGCGCCACGAGATCAGCCGGAGTCAACGACACCCGGGCGCCGCATTCGCGTGGCGGTCGTGTTCGGCGGCCGAAGCACCGAGCACCAGATCTCGTGCATCTCGGCCGGAGGAGTCCTTCGCGCTCTCGATCCCGGCCAGTTCGAGGTCATCCCAGTTGGCATCACGCCCAAAGGACAGTGGGTGCTGGTCGAGTCCGACACTGAACAGCTCGCCTTGACCGGCGCTGAGCTGCCGTCGCTGGACGACCAGTCGGGAGCCCCGGTCATCTGGACTGCCGACCCTTCACGTCAGCTCAGCGTGCACGAGCCTGGCCAGGTGCCAGAGGTGCTCGGAGACGTCGACGTCGTCTTTCCGCTGCTGCACGGACCGTACGGTGAGGACGGCACGATCCAGGGTCTGCTGGAGTTGGCCGGAGTCCCCTACGTGGGATCGGGTGTGCTGGCGAGTGCGGCTGCGATGGACAAGGCCGTCGCCAAGGTGTTGATCGCGGCCGCCGGCATCCAACAGGCGCGTCATGTCGTGATCACCGACCGCCAGTGGACCACCGATCGCGTCGGGGCTCTCGAATCGGCGCGGTCGTTGCGCCTTCCCGTCTTCGTCAAACCGTCCCGCGCGGGGTCAAGTGTCGGGATCAGCCGGGTGGGTTCATGGGACGACCTCGAGCCGGCTATCGAGGCGGCTAGGCAGCACGACCCGAAGATCGTCATTGAGCAGGGTGTGGTTGGACGCGAGATCGAGTGCGGCGTCCTGAGCGCGATTGACGGCAGCGGACCAGAGGCGAGTCTCCCCGCCGAGATCCACATCAAGGGTGAACACGAGTTCTACGACTTCGATGCCAAGTACCTCGACGACATCACCGAGCTCACGGTGCCTGCGGATCTGCCGCCAGATGTGACGAAACGCGTGCAGGAGGCGGCATGCGCCGCGTTCGACGCCATCGGTTGCGAGGACTACGCGAGGGTCGACTTCTTCGTCACCGACGACGGCGACGTCGTGCTCAACGAGATCAACACCATCCCCGGGTTCACGCCGATCTCGCTCTTTCCGCAGATGTGGGCTGCAACGG
The DNA here is from genome assembly GCA_036274415.1 of Actinomycetes bacterium. Classification (GTDB taxonomy): domain Bacteria; phylum Actinomycetota; class Actinomycetes; order JAHEKZ01; family JAHEKZ01; genus JAHEKZ01. The sequence continues at coordinate 1,369 of DASUFV010000240.1, read as the reverse complement.
GTATCGACTACCCCGAGCTCGTCGCGCGAATGGTCAGGGCCGCGCTGACCAAGCGAAGGGGTCTGCGCTAGGCGGCGCGCTCACCGTTTCGGTGAGCGGGGGATCGTCTCGGCGACGAGTGCGGAGAGTTCGGTGACAGCGCTGATCTCCGGCTCGTAGTCGTCGGGGACGGTCACCTCGACGTTGGTCGTCCGACCGTAGGTCGTGAACACGTAGCCCTGCGTCAACTCCTCCGGAAACCAGTCGACGCCGCTCACGGAGTAGAGCTGGGCCGCCGGCGTGAGCGCGTCCGGGTCGGGAACGCCGCAGCGAATCGTGATCGGCGGGTCACCCCACGCCGCCGTCAACGGTGATGGTGGATCGGTCTCACGCATCGACTGGTCGACGAGGGACACAGGAAGGCTGTTCATCAGGTCTGCGCAGGGGTCGGTGTTGGTCGCCGGCTCCGGCGGCGACACCTGGGCGGTTCCGGAGCAGGACGTGACGAGCATCAGAGTGACGGTGCCAAAGGCAGCGCTCAGGGCAGCGGTGTAGCCGGGCCGACCGCGCCGGCCGAAGTGCGCCTTGCTCAGAGTTTGATCACCGGGCAGGTGAGAGTTCGCGTGATTCCCGGTACTCCCTGCACCTGCGCCACGACGAAGCGACCCAGCTCGTCGTCGCTGTTGGCTTCGGCGCGCACGATCACGTCGTAGGCCCCGATCAGGTTCTCCGCAAGGGCAACGCCTGGGATCTTGGCGATCGCGTCTGCCACCTCGGCGGCACGTCCGACCTCGGTCTGGATCAAGATGTATGCCGTGACCATCTCCGAACCTCCCGTCTGGGGCCTTGACCGTACCCGGTTTGGTGTCGTGTGAGTAACCCCGAGACGGTCGCTGACCGGGGAGAGCTGGCCCTCATCGAGGCCATCACCAAGCGCCTCCCACAGGGAAAACAGGTGCTCGTACCGCCGGGCGACGATGCCGCTGTCGTCCAGATCGGGACAACGCCAACGGTGGTGACGACCGACGTCCTGGTGTCCGGCGTGCACTTTCGGACCGACTGGGCCGACGCGAGCGACATCGGCCGTCGTGCCGCTGCGGCCACCCTCGCCGACATCGTCGCCATGGGCGGCGACCCCGTCGCTGTTGTCGTGGCACTGGTCGCCCCAGCTGCGACCGAGTCAGCCTGGGCGCTGCGTCTGGCTGACGGCCTACGAGACGAGTGCGCCCTGGTGGGAGCCTCCGTCGTGGGTGGCGATGTGTCGAGCGGAGACCAGCTCACGATCACCGTGTCTGGGGTGGGTGACCTGAAGGGGCGCTCACCCGTTCTTCGGTCGGGCGCAGCGACAGGTGACCAAGTGGCAGTCGCCGGGCGACTGGGGTGGGCGGCC
>DASUFV010000239.1:0-2248 GCA_036274415.1 Actinomycetes bacterium | reverse complement strand
GAGTAGCCCCAGATTGGGGCCGCGAAGCGTGCCGTCCTTGGTGACATCGGTGACGACGTACCGCGCACAGCCGTCGCGCTCCAACCTCTCGAGGGTCTCCCAGATGTCTCCGCCCTCTTGGGTCCATCCGCGCGCCGCCAGGGTGTTTCCTCGTACATCCAGCCCGACGGCGACGCGGTCGCCGTACTCAGCGATGGCGCGCGCGCACCAGTGAGGGTCTTCCAGGGCTGCGGTGCCGATGTTGACCCTCGTGCATCCGGTCGCCAGGGCCGCACGCAGCGAAGCGTCGTCGCGGATGCCCCCACTCAGCTCGACCTTGACGTCGAGACGTCCGACCACTTCTGCCAACAGCGCAGCGTTCGATCCGCGACCGAAAGCGGCATCGAGGTCGACCAGGTGAATCCATTGCGCCCCTGCGTCTTGCCAGGCCAAAGCCGCAGCGAGCGGATCGCCGTACGACGTCTCTGAGCCGGCTTCTCCCTGGACCAGGCGCACTGCTTGACCATCTGCCACGTCAACGGCGGGCAGCAGTTGGAGGACGGGCCTCGTCACGGCGTCCAGCGGGCTCGATGCAGATTCTGGGGCCACATCAGACATGGCGGGAACTCTACGGGTCAGAGCCCGACCCGCCCTTCAGGGTCCCAAACCAACCAGACGATGAGCGGAATCAAAATGGTCGTGAATGTGAGTCCGAGCCACCGAGCGTTCCACGTGTCGGTGAAGACCCAGATGAGCGCGTTCGCGACCACCCACACGATGGCGACGATCCAGATGCGACGGCGCCGTCGCTGCTCACGCGCAGACAGGCGGTGTGCCTTGCGTTCGCTCGATCGATTCGAAGCCGGTTTGGCTGCGCTGGTGGCCAGGTGGTCATCGGCGGCGGCTTTCGTCTTCGGAGCCCGTTTGCGCGCTCGGTCTTCGGCTCGCCTGCGCGCCTTCTCCTTGCTCATGGCGTGAGGTTAGAGCGTCGAGAGCCAGTTGCGGAGCAGAACGTGCCCCGCCTCGCCGGACTTCTCGGGGTGAAACTGCGTCGCGCTCAGCGGGCCGTGCTCGACCGCAGAGATGAACGGCCGGTCGTGCGCGGTCCAGGTCACGAGCGGTTCGGCCAGTGGGCCGCCTGGTATCCAGTCCCACCGCTGAACACCGTATGAGTGAACAAAGTAGAAGCGCTCATGCTCGATGCCTCGGAAGAGGACCGACTGCGAGGGGGCCGTCACGGTGTTCCACCCCATGTGAGGCAAGACCTCGGCGTCCAGCAGCTCCACTGCACCGGGCCACTCTTCAAAGCCTTGCGTGCGGACGCCGTGCTCGACGCCCACCTCGAACATCACCTGCATACCAACGCAGATTCCGAGAACCCCCAGACCTCCGGCGAGCCGACGGCCCACGATCTCTCGCGCATTGACCGCATCAAGCCCGTTGATGCACGCGGCGAATGCACCGACACCCGGAACGACGAGCCCGTCGGCGTGCAGTGCCGCATCTCGGTCGGCAGAGAGACGAACGGCGGCTCCCGCTCGCTCGAGGGCACGACAGGCCGATCGGACGTTGCCAGATCCGTAGTCGAGCACCACGACATTTACCTTCGAGGCGGTACTCGTGGGTGCAGCACTCATAGGTACAGCAGCCCGGCGCCAAGACACAAGATGGCAAAGATCGCCACGAGTGCGACGACCCACCACGGCTTGCGCTGCTTGAACAGCGAATAGGCCCCACCGAGACCGAATCCGGCGGCACCCAACAACACAATGGCGAGCGCAGAGGTCACGGGATCGCTCGTGGCTGACTGGTCATCGCATTACCCGCCGAGGGTGCCCTTGGTAGAAGGAATCCCAGTGACTCGAGGGTCGAGGAAAACGGCGTCACGCAGAGCACGCGCCACTGCCTTGAACTGGGCTTCGACGATGTGGTGTGCGTTGCGGCCGGCTTGAACGTCGACGTGAAGTGTGATTCGCGCCTCTGCAACGACGGACTCCCAGATGTGTCGAGTCAAGGTGGTGTCGTAGGTGCCGATCAGCTCGACCAGCTCGGGTTCGGTGTGCACCAGATAGGGGCGGCCCGAGAGATCGACCGAGGCCAGCACCCGGGTCTCGTCGAGGGGTATGACGGCATGACCGTAACGCCGCACGCCAGCCTTGTCGCCAAGCGCCTCACGCATGGCTTGACCCAGAGCAAGCGAGGTGTCCTCGACTGTGTGGTGGGCGTCGACGTCGATGTCGCCCTTGGTGCGCACTGTCAGGTCGAGGAG
>DASUFV010000238.1:0-2749 GCA_036274415.1 Actinomycetes bacterium | reverse complement strand
GGGCACACGCTCCTCACGTCAGTCGTCCCGGAGCCCGGCTCGCCCAAGCCGTTCTACCTCAAGTACGGCTTCGTAATGACGGGTGAAGTCGTCGACGACGAACCAGTGCTGCGTTACGCGCTCTAGGGCCCGAGCAGGGTGGCGAAGGCGATGACCCAAACGACAAGCCCCGCGAAAACACCGAGGCGGGCCGGCCACTGAGAGCCGCGACGCATTACTAGCGCCTCGAGTAGCAACACACCGGCCGACCCGGCGATAAACAAGATGCTGTGCAGCAGAGTCCAAGGCCCAAAGCCGAACCGGCCGATCAGCACTATCGCGAGGGGCACGTAGACGAAAGGTCCCGCGATCACGAGCAGCAACGCGCGTCCAAATCGCAGAACTGGCCACGTCAGAACGGGGAGGAGGACCGACGCGAGCAGAACTGCCGCCAAGAACTCGAACTCCCCTTGGGAGCACTCGGCGAATGTTCCACACTGACCGAAGCTCGCCGCAGCTTCCGAGAGAAACCTGCGATAGAGGAGTTCGACGACCAATCCAAGGAGCGCGCCAACCCCGGCAACCACGACGAACGTTACGACGTCATCCGTGTCGTCGGAGGGGCTTACACCCTCGATCGCTGCCTCTGCCACGAGAGAGCAGTCCCGGAACGAGAACTCGTCGCCTCAGTTCTGCTGGGCTGCTTCCAAGCGCTCGCGAAGAGCCGCCAGCTGGCCGCGCAACTCCTCGGGAACGTGGCTGCCGAACTGCGAGTAGTACTGCTCGGTCAGCTCTGCCTCGTCCAGCCAGGTCTTCGGCTCGACTGCGAACAGCTCTGCAACCTGCTCGTCGGTGAGGCCGAGGCCCTCGATGTTCAGCGAGCCCTCAGCAGGCAGGTTGCCGATCGGCGTCTCAACGGCGTCCGCGCTGCCCTCGAGGCGGCGGATGATCCACTCGAGCACTCGGCTGTTCTCACCGAACCCCGGCCACAGGAAGTTGCCAGCGGCGTCCTTGCGGAACCAGTTGACCTGGTAGATGCGAGGCAGCTTGTCGGCGTCGGTCTTCTGGCCGATGTTCAGCCAGTGGCCCCAGTAGTCGGCCATGTTGTAGCCGCAGAACGGCAGCATGGCGAACGGGTCGCGACGCAGCTCGCCAACCGTGCCTTCGGCAGCGGCCGTCTTCTCGCTGGAAACGGTCGACGCGAGGAACACGCCGTGCTTCCAGTCGAACGACTCGTTGACCAGAGGCACGTTCGTCGCGCGGCGTCCGCCGAACAGGATCGCCGAGATCGGAACGCCCTTCGGGTCTTCCCAGTTGTCAGCGATCGACGGGCACTGTGATGCGGGTGCGGTGAACCGGCTGTTGGGGTGCGACGAAGGCTCGTCGGAGTCCGGCGTCCAGTCGCGGCCCTTCCAGTCGATCAGGTGCGTGGGAGGCTCCTCGGTCAGGCCCTCCCACCAGACATCGCCGTCGTCCGTGAGAGCGACGTTCGTGAACAGGCTGTTGCCCCAGAGCGTGTCGACCGCGTTCTGGTTGGTCGATGCGCCGGTTCCGGGTGCGACTCCGAAGAAGCCCGCCTCGGGGTTGATTGCGTAGAGGCGGCCGTCGTCGCCGAATCGCATCCAGGCGATGTCGTCACCGACGGTCTCGACCTTCCAGCCCGGGACCGTCGGCTGGAGCATCGCGAGGTTGGTCTTGCCGCAAGCCGACGGGAACGCCGCCGCGAGGTGCTTGACCTCACCGGCCGGGCTGGTGAGCTGCAGGATCAGCATGTGCTCGGCGAGCCAGCCCTCGTCGCGGGCCATCACCGAGGCGATCCGCAGCGCGAAGCACTTCTTGCCCAGCAGCGCGTTGCCGCCGTAGCCCGAGCCGTACGACCAGATCTCGCGCGTCTCGGGGAAGTGAACGATGTACTTGGTGTCGCTGCACGGCCACGGCACGTCCTTCTCACCGGCAGCGAGCGGTGCACCAACGCTGTGAATCGCGGGGACGAAGTCACCGTTGTCACCGATCAAGTCCAGCGCCGCCTTGCCCATGCGCGTCATGATCCGCATGTTCAGGACGACGTACGCGGAGTCGGTGATCTCGACGCCGAGCTGCGAGATCTTGCTGCCCAACGGGCCCATGCTGAAGGGGACGACGTACATGGTGCGACCCGCCATCGCACCGTCGAACAGACCCGAAAGCGTCTGCCGCATCTCTGCGGGCGCCTTCCAGTTGTTGGTAGGCCCGGCGTCCTCTTCCTTCTCAGAACAGATGAAGGTGCGGTCTTCGACCCGTGCCACGTCGCTGGGGTTCGAGCGGGCGAGGTAGCTGTTGGGGCGCTTCTCCTCGTTGAGCTTGATGAGGGTGCCGGCTTCGACGAGCTCAGCCGTGAGGCGATCCCACTCGGCCTGCGAGCCGTCCGCCCAGACCACCCGGTCGGGCTTGGTGAGGGTGGCGATCTTCTCGACCCATGCGATCAGCTTCTGGTTCTTCGTGGGCGCTTCAGCAAGGCCGGGAATCGTCATTTGAACCCCTCCAGGACGGGACGCAGCGGGATGTGTCCTCAGGGTGCCCTAAAGGACGCGAAACCTCCATGTCAAGACTCCTGAAACCCCTGTTACCAGGCCTTTTGTGAGCAACTCCACATGGTGGAACGTGACCCAGGTCACCGCGTGGCTCGAATCGCGGCACCGGTGCGTCGTCTGCGGACGTCTGTGAACCCGTGGGGTGCACAAACGTCCGCAAGCTCAGGATGCGATGTCACGGGACTACGACGTCGGGCACA
>DASUFV010000237.1:0-16587 GCA_036274415.1 Actinomycetes bacterium | reverse complement strand
CGATCGGCTGCCGGATCGGTCAGATCACGTGCGAGATCACCACGTATCGCACCGAGCAGTACGAGTCCGTGTCGCGCAAGCCCGACGTCACGTACGGCAGATCGCTCGACGAGGACCTCGCGCGGCGTGACTTCACCGTCAACGCCATGGCTGTTCGGTTGCCCGACCTTGAGTTCGTCGACCCCTACGGTGGCTCGGACGATCTGGCCTCGGCGGTCATTGCCACGCCTGGGCGTCCAGAGGAGTCCTTCGACGACGACCCACTGCGGATGCTGCGTGCCGCGAGATTCGCAGCTCAGCTCGGATTCACAGTGTCCGAACCGGTGATAGCGGCGATGACCGACATGGCGGAGCGACTCGCGATTGTCTCGCCGGAACGAATTCGGGACGAGTTCAACAAGCTGATGCTGTCGCCTGACCCGCGCGCGGGCTTGAGCATCCTCGTCGACACAGGTCTCGCAGCGGTGTTCCTGCCTGAACTGCCTGCCCTGCGTCTGGAGATCGACGAGCACCACCGGCACAAGGACGTCTACGAACACACGTTGACAGTGGTCGAGCAGGCCATGCAGCTCGAAACCGATGGTCCGGATCTCATCCTCCGGCTCGCTGCCCTGCTGCACGACATCGGCAAGCCCGCGACACGTCGGTTCGAGACCGGTGGCGGCGTCTCGTTCCATCACCACGAGATGGTCGGCTCGCGACTCACCCGCAAACGGATGAAAGCCCTGCGCTACCCCAAGGGCGACATCGACGACGTCGCCCGTCTCGTCGAGCTGCATCTGCGCTTTCACGGGTACGCCGACGGCGAGTGGACCGACTCGGCGGTGCGCAGGTACGTGCGCGACGCAGGACCGTTGCTCACCCGCCTGCACGCGCTGACTCGCGCCGACTGCACAACCCGTAACCGTCGTAAAGCCTCGGCATTGGCACGCGCGTACGACGATCTCGAACGCCGGATCGCCGAGCTCGCCGAGGCTGAGGAGCTCGCTGCGATTCGACCGGATCTCGACGGCAACCAGATCATGGAGATTCTCGGAATCGGGCCGGGACGCGAGGTGGGAGAGGCCTACCAGTACCTGCTCGAGCTGAGGCTCGACCGCGGCCCGCTCGACCCAGAAGAGGCTGCACATCTCCTGCGCGAGTGGTGGGAGCAGCGTCAGGCCTCCCACTGAGGCGCAGACGACAGACGCACCACAACAGCGACGGTGAGGTAGCCGACGGCAACAAGAGTGGGCAGCAACACTCCGTCGAGGACGTCCAAAGAGAGAGCAGCAACCAAGGCGACGCCGAGCACGAACGCCAGGTTGAACACGACGTCGTAGGCGATGAACACCCGTCCACGCAGCTCGTCCGGCGACGAGCGCTGGAGCGTTGTGTCGACGCTAATCTTGAGCACCTGTGCTCCGAGACTGACGAGCAGCCAGGTGATGATCAGTGAGCCAAGTCGAAACGAGATCAGCGGCACGACGCACCCGGACATCGCCACGGCCATTGCGACGACTGCCGTGGTCTGAGGGCCCTGGTGTCTCACGAGACGTGGTGTCCAAAGGGACGCCAGCACCAGTCCGATCCCGACCGCGAGCGCGATCGACCCCAACGCAGCAAGCGCTTGCTCTTCGTCACCGCGCGTCCCGCGCAGCACGAACCTGATCACCACGATGGTCCAGACCGTCATGCCACCGAACAGAACGCGTTGGAAGGTGGTGACCATCAGTGCGCGGCGAGCGGGACCGGTTCCGCTGATGTGTGCCGCACCGGACCGGACGTCGTTCCACGCGCGCCGCACCGCAGAGCCACGTGGTCGAACGCGTTCGGGGCCCAGTTGCCGAGGGGTGAACGTGCGCGTCAAGAGCGTCGCGGCAAAGTAACCGAACGAAGCGACAACGAAGGGCGCAGCATCACCCGTGGTGTCGAGAAAGCCGCGGAGTCCCAAGCCTATGCCGCCGCCGATCACCGTGACGAAGGTGCCGAGCGTGGGTGAGAGCGCGTTGCCTGTGACGAGTAGATCGGGAGGCAGGGTGCGCGGGAGCGAAGCGCCAAGCGCGGCCAGAACCAGTCGGTTCAGTGCGATGGCGACCAATGCGCTGCCGAAGATCACGACCTCGGTCGCGTGCGTGGCGGTCGCGATGGCAGTAACCGCGATCAGCGCAGCCCGCGCACCATTGGCCCACCGCAATACAGCGACTCGCGACCAGCGGTCCAGCAGGACTGCAGCGACCGGCGCGAGCAGGGTGAACGGCAGCAGCAGGACGGCGAACCCGACGGCGATCCTCGTCGGAGAAGCTGCTCGCTCTGGAGCGAACAGGACGACACCGACCAGACCCGCTTGCATCAGGCCGTCTGCGAACTGTCCGGAGAGTCGAACGCCGAGGAGCGAACGAAAGGCGGCGTGAGCCCCGAGCGCACGCAAATTCCCGACGTTCATCGCGCGAGCGTAGAACCCGCCCGTCTGGCCTCTTGATCCCAAGCAATATATCTTTACTGCCCGTGATGCTATGCACACAGAGTGTGCCGAAGTGTCCTGACTGGCCAGTCATTCTGTACTCATTGGCCATAAACCGGACCCCTGGGGCGACGGTCTGTCGTATTGACCTGCACCCGGGTCGGGAGAAATCTCGCCCTCACGTTCAGGGCACCCGCCCGGGGGGAACGAGGAGGGATCCCGACCGGCGTCTGAGGGGACGGTCCGGCGGGGGGAAATGGAGATTCTTGATGGCATCACGCATGCGCTGGGCTACGCGCGTCGGTGTCGCCGCTCTCGCCGTGGGTGTCGCCGCACCCGCTGCTTGGGCCGCGGTGGCATGGACGCCTGCAGCCAACGGAGGCACGACCGACGGCCAAGCTTTCGGGGCAGCCAACTGGGCCTACGGCGGCAACTTCGAGAAGTCCGCGAATGGGAGCGTTTGGGCAGCGCTCACGACCGACAAGATCGGCAACACCTGGGCGTCCGACGCGGGCCCCTACCAAGGCATCTATGTGCGCAAGGGCACCGTCGATCCCGCGACTGGCGCCACGACCTGGGCCAAAGCCAAGCGAGTCAGCCCAGGTAAGAAGCACGGCGAAGCTGGTTCCTTGTCCACGGGCGGATCGAACAACAACGTCTACACGACGTGGCTGACCTGGAAGTCGTACGACAACTACGACGTCACCGACCCGCGTCAAGCGCAGTTCCGTGCGCTCGTCGGCGGCACGTGGCAGCCGGTCGTCAACCTGACGTCTGGCAAGTCGACCCGGGTCGACTACCCCGTGGTGGCGGGCTCCGGCAACACGGTCTTGGTCGCATACACGAACGCGAACAACGGAAACATCGTGGTGCGTCGCAGCATCGACGCGGGTGTCACGTGGGGATCGACCAACGCAGGCACGACCAACCGCCTCGACCCCGATGACTCGGCAGCAGGATTCGCCGGCTGGCCGACCATCTGCGCCGACGGAGCGGGTGCGGTAGTGAGCTGGGTGTCCAACAACCAGATCAACATCCGCACGTCCAACGACGGCGGTGCCACGTGGCGTCCGACCGTTTCCGTCGGTACGTCCGCGGGCGCAGACCGTGGCTGGTCTCAGTGTGATGTCGAAGGTAACCGGATCGGGCTGGCCTGGAACGAGAACGACGGTGTGAAATACGCCGAGTACTCAGTTGCCACCGGCAACGCAACAACGGCGGCCAAGACTGTGATCGCGCTGCCTTCGACGCTGGACGGAACGACATTCAACGCCGCGTACGCGGTGGCACCAGCGCTCACCGGTGCTGGAACGGTCGGAATCGCCGCACCGCTGTGCGTGCAGAACGGCTGCGACTACAACGACAAGGCCACGAGGATCCACCTCTACTGGACCGAGTCGACCAACAATGGTGGTTCGTTCAACACGCCGACCGTGCTGGCACAGCCGACGAGTGCGAACAAGAAGAACCTGAACGACTCACCAGCACCGATGTACTACGACAGCGACACTCGCCTCGTCATGTACAACGGGTACAACGCGGCTTACACCAACTACCGCCTGTACCTCGCAAGGGGTAACGGCACACCCTAGGGAGGGAACTCGGGGTGACCCCGGGGGGAGTCATGCGAAGGGCTCCGACACCAACTGGTGTCGGAGCCCTTCGTGACTTCTCGTTAGTTGCGCAGACTGTGTCAGACGCAGGCTGCGTCAGGCCTTGCCGGCGATGAAGTCCTCGACTGCCTGGCGGGCCTCGTCGTCGCGGTACTGCACGGGCGGCGACTTCATGAAGTAGCTGCTGGCCGACAGAATCGGGCCGCCGATGCCGCGGTCGAGGGCGATCTTCGCGCAGCGCACGGCGTCGATGATGACGCCAGCTGAGTTCGGCGAGTCCCAGACCTCGAGCTTGTATTCCAGGTTGAGCGGAACGTCACCGAAGGCGCGACCCTCGAGGCGTACGTACGCCCACTTGCGGTCGTCGAGCCAGGCGACGTAGTCGGACGGGCCGATGTGAACGTTGTTCTTGCCGAGGTCGTGCTGCACCTGCGACGTGACCGCCTGGGTCTTGGAGATCTTCTTGGACTCGAGACGCTCACGTTCGAGCATGTTCATGAAGTCCATGTTGCCGCCGACGTTGAGCTGCATCGTGCGGTCGAGGATGACGCCGCGGTCTTCGAACAGCTTGGCCAGCACTCGGTGCGTGATGGTCGCACCAACCTGCGACTTGATGTCGTCGCCGACGATCGGGATGCCCGCGGCCGTGAACTTGTCGGCCCATTCCTTGGTGCCGGCGATGAAGACCGGCAGCGCGTTGACGAACGCAACACCCGCATCGATGGCTGCCTGGGCGTAGAACTTCGCGGCGTCTTCTGAGCCGACGGGGAGGTAGCACACCAGGACGTCTGCTCCCGAGTCACGGAGCGCCTGGGCGACGTCGACCGGCTCCTCGTCAGACTCGGTGATCGTCTCGAGGTAGTACTTGCCGAGACCGTCCAGAGTCGGGCCGCGCTGCACGGCGACGCCGGTCGGCGGGACGTCGGCGATCTTGATCGTGTTGTTCTCGCTCGACACGATCGCGTGCGCCAGGTCTTGGCCGACCTTCTTGGCGTCGACGTCGAACGCGGCGACGAACTGCACGTCGCGCACGTGGTAGTCGCCGAGCTGCACGTGCATCAAGCCGGGGACGCGCGAGTCGGGGTCAGCGTCCTTGTAGTACTCGACGCCCTGCACGAGCGACGCAGCACAGTTGCCGACGCCCGCGATGGCTACGCGTACCGAACCCATGGTTACTCCTTTGTCGTGTCCCCGGAGCCCTGAGCCCGGGAGCTTGTGTCGTGCTTGCTGTTGCGTTCGTCATCGATCAGCTCGTTCAGCCAGCGCACTTCGCGCTCGACCGACTCGAGTCCGTGGTTCTGCAGCGCGATGGTGTAGTCGTCGATCCGCTCACGGGTGCGGGAGAACGAGCTCTTGAGGTTCTCCAGGCGCTCCTCCAGGCGCCCGCGGCGTCCAACCAGGATTCGCATGCGGGTGTCGGCGTCGGTGCGGCCGAAGAAAGCCAACCGGACGCCGAACGTTTCGTCGTCCCAGGCTGCAGGGCCAGAGTCGCCCAGCAAGGTCTGGAAGTGCTCCTTGCCCTCTGCGGTGAGCTGGTACACGATCTTCGACCGCCGGTTACCTGGCTCGGCCGGGTCGGCGGACTCGGCGATGTAGCCCTGACGGACCAGAGACTTCAGGCAGGGGTAGAGCGAGCCGTACGAGAGGGCCCGAAACGTGCCGAGCTGGCTGGAGAGCCGCTTGCGCAGTTCGTAACCATGCATCGGGGACTCGTGCAGCAAACCCAGTACGGCGAACTCGAGTACGCCACTGCGCTTTGCCACGGCACTCCTCTGTCTGGGTTTCTGCTAGAACCGGGTCCTGGGGGATCAGTCCGATCTATCCGGTCTAGTGCTTTTGCACTAACAGGCCCGGTTCAAATGTATCGAAACGATACATCACTTCGATGCGTCGCCACGATACGGGCAGCGTCGCGGGAAACGCAAATCGACCATCGGAACGTCGGCGGGGACTGGCATTGCGACGTACCCTCGTGCGATGGCGGGCAGATCCCGGACCAGCCGGCCCAGTGTGGCCGGCCCAACGCGGGCAGTCGGCGCGAGCCGGCTGTGGTCGCAGCGAGCGGTGATTGACTATGCGCTGCAGCGCCGCGCGGCGCTCGCTGCCCTGCAGCGGGGCCAGGCCTTCGCCAGCGACCTGTGCGACGCCGATCCCTATCTGCTCAGGGCAGCTGAGCACCACGGAACCCCGGCCGGACGCCCATGCCCTTTGTGCCGTCAAGATGGACTGGTCGAGCTGCACTATGTCTACGGTGACGAGCTCGGCCCGTTCCAGGGTCGGATCCGCGCGCCCCGCGAGCTCGAGGTCATGGCGCACGAGCACGGCGAGTTCCGCGTGTACGTCGTCGAGGTGTGCCGGCGGTGCTCGTGGAACTACCTCACGACGACCTACCTGCTGGGTGACGGGACGCCGCGACCGCCGTTGCGCGCGCAGCGTGGCGACCCCGTCCTCTAGTCCTGTAGTTACGGTCCCGTTGTGCGGTAGCGGGTCGGGGAACGAACCAGTCGCAGAGTCCGTCACACTGGAGGCCGCCGAACGACCCCGGCTTGCGGGCTCGGCATCTTCCCCGCTCGACCAGAGAGGCCAGAGTGCGCATCGACTACCCGCGCCGTGGACGTGACGGATGGCGTCGGTTCATTCCGTCATGGCGTCAGTGGCTCGGCATCTTCGCGTTGGGTGGCGCCGCCCTTGTCGCGGCCTTCATCGCGCTCTACCTGCTGATCGATGTTCCAGAGCCGAATGACCTCGCAACCGCGCAGACCTCGGTCGTCTATTACGACGACGGCAAGGACATCATCGGTCGGTACGCGGAGGTCAACCGCGAAATCGTTGCGCTGGACGACATTCCCGAAGAGGTGCAGCTCGCAGTTCTTGCCGCAGAGGACCGCGGCTTCTACGAGAACGAAGGCATCTCGCCGGTAGGTATCGTGCGAGCGCTGTGGAACAACGTCACCGGCGGCGAGACACAGGGCGCGTCGACCATCACGCAGCAGTACGCGCGCAACGCGTACCTGACCCAAGAGCGCACCATCACCCGCAAGGTCAAGGAAGCAATCCTTGCCATCAAGCTCTCCCGCAGTCAGAGCAAGGACGCGGTGCTCGAGGACTACCTCAACACGATCTACTTCGGACGCGGCGCCTATGGCGTGCAAGCTGCAAGCCAGGCGTACTTCGGTAAAGACGTCGAAGATCTCAACGTCCAGCAGGGAGCTGTGCTGGCGGCTCTGATCAGGGCGCCGAGCAGCTACGACCCCGCTGAAGGCAAGGAAGCCCGCGACGCGCTTGAAGCGCGCGTGGACTATGTCATTGAGGGAATGGTCGAGCAGGGCTGGCTCGACGAGGCAGAGGCCACCTCGATCGGCAAGCTGCCGAAAATCAAGGACCCCAAGGCTCTGAACAGCTATCGCGGACAGACGGGCTACATGCTCGACATGGTGCGCGACGAGTTGCGCAGTTTGGGATTCAGCAAGGACGAGATCGATGCAGGTGGTCTCCGGGTGACGACCACGTTCAACGAGCAGGCCCAGGACGCCGCCCAGCAGGCTGCCACCGAGGGCTTTCCGCCTGAGCCCAACGATGGCGTGAAGATGGGGCTCGCGTCCCTCGATCCGACGAGCGGGGCCGTCCTTGCCATTTACGGTGGGAAGAACTGGGAGAAGAGTCAATACAACTACGCCACGGGCGCTATCCCCGTGGGATCGACGATGAAAGCATTCACAGTCGCCGCCGCCCTCGAGGATGGTTTTACCTTGGCCGACACCTTCGACGGCAACTCCCCCTTCTACATCGAGGGTGACCCTCAGCCGGTCAACAACCAGGGCGGCGCGAGCTACGGATCTGCCATTTCGTTGGAGTACGCAACCGAGCAGTCGGTGAACACCGCATTCGTTGATCTGACCGAGCAGATGGGGCCGGAGAGAGTTGCAGAGGCGGCGAACGCCGCGGGCTTGAACACCTCGAACCTCGACGCCTCAGGCCCGCGCGTGACCTTGGGTTCAGCCTCGTACTCTCCGCTGGCCATGGCCGGTGCCTACGGCACCTTTGCCAACCAGGGCACCCAGCACGATCCCTACACCGTTCAAGAGGTGACCGACGCCAGCGGTCGAGTGTTGTACGCGGCCGATGACGGAGGAGGAGTCCGAAGCTTCAGCCCGGACATCGCGAACCAGGTCACGTACGACCTCACTCAGGTGGTCGCGAACGGCACCGGGGCGACCGCCAGCAACCTGGGCAGGCCGGCCGCGGGCAAGACGGGAAACCAAGAGGGCGTGACGGCGTGGTTCATCGGGTACACCCCGCAAATGGTCACGTCAGTTGCCTTCCACCGTGAGTTGAAGGGCGACAAGCTGGCGCCTCTGAACTACGTAGCAGGTATGCCGGTCTTTACGGGTGCGGGCTATCCCACCTCGATCTGGACCGCTTACATGACCATGGCGCTGGAAGGCGAACCGATTGAGGAGTTCCCGCCGGTAGCACTCGCGACACCCAGCCCCACGGCCTCGCCTTCGCCGTCACCGTCGCGCACCTCGGAGTCACCAACACCGACGCCCACGCGCACCAGCTCGTCACCGTCGGCCTCGCCGACCAAGACCACTGCTGAACCGTCGGAATCCGAGAGCACGCCGAGCTCGACGCCAACAGAGGATGAAGATACCGGTGGCGGCGGCAACAACGGATAGCGAGAAACCCCCAGCCACCATCGTCCTGCCCTCGCACGACGATTCGATCGTTCGTGGGGCATCAACGGCGATCGGCGGACCGATGGGCAAGCGCGCTGTGGTCGGGCGCGCGTGGTGGAACCCCATCCGGATCATGCTCTTGCTGGCCATCTTGGCGTCCGCGTTGGGTGCTGCGATCGACTCACCGTGCATCGGTAAGTCGTGGACCGATGGTTACGAGCAGTTCTCACGGGGCTGCTACAGCGACATCGTCCACTTGTACTGGGGACGCGGTATCGACGAAGGCGTCATCCCGTACGTCCAGGACCCGGCGGTCACGGGCGATCTGGAGGTCGAGTATCCGGTGCTGACCGGGGCCGTCATGTACGTCACCGGTTTGCCGATCTCGGACTCCTGGAACGAGCAGACTCGCGCCCGGGTGTTCTACGGCATCAACGCAGTCGCCATTGCGCTGTTGCTGGCCGTCACCGTCTGGGCGACTGCCCTGACTGTTCGGCGAAGACCGTGGGACGCCGCAATGGTGGCGCTCGCACCTGGCTTCGTCCTGGCTGCGACCATCAACTGGGACCTCTGGGCAGTCGCAGCGACGTCTTTGGCACTGCTGGCGTGGGCGCGACGATATCCGGTGTTGGCCGGGTTGTTCCTCGGACTCGGCGCGTCGTTCAAGTTCTACCCAGCGCTGCTCATCGGGCCACTTCTCATCTTGTGCCTGCGCTCCGGACGCCTTCGACAGTGGTTACTGCTCTTCGGTTCGGCCGTGTTCATCTGGCTCGCAGCCAACGTGCCCATCATGTTCGCGAGGTTCGAGGGATGGAAACGCTTCTACGTGTTCTCGTCCGAACGCGGTGCAGACTACGGGTCGCCGTGGTTGGTGGCGCGCGACTTGTTCCACTTCGATCCGCCTGTTGAGCGTCTCAACCTGTTCGCGGGCGGCGTCCTACTTGTCATCTGCTTGGCGATCGCTGCGCTCATCCTCATGGCGCCACGCAGGCCGCGCTTACATCAAGTCGCTTTCCTGGTCGTCGCCGCGTTTGCGTTGACCAACAAGGTTTACTCACCACAGTTCGTCGTCTGGCTCATACCCTTAGCGGTGCTGGCCCGGCCGCGGTGGCGCGACTTCCTCTGGTGGCAGGCAGCGGAGGTCGTCTATTTCTTCGCCGTCTGGTGGTACATCATCTGGGCGGCCACCCCCGAACGCGGGCTACCCGACTCGTACTACTGGGCGGCAATCGCACTGCACGTTGGCGCCACCTGTGTGTACGCCGGGTTCGTGGTTCGCGACATTCTCAAGCCCGAGTGCGATCCGGTGCGGAGCAGCCTTGGCGAGGACGATCCCGGCGGCGGGTGCCTAGACGGGGCACCCGACGAGTTCGTCCTCGGCCCTGCCCGGTCGAGCTCACCGACGTTCGAAGAGCGGCCGCGAGACGATGTCGTGGTCGTACACGGTCGTCATTCCCACTGACCGGAAGAACCCACCTGCATCCTCGCCTCCGACCCCGCTGGCCGGCGTGATGGTCGTGAGCCGGGCGTGCGTCCAGCCGCGCTGAGCGAAGCGTGCCAACGATTCGAAGAACAATGCCCGGCCGACGCCCTGACGCCGCGCGGAGCGGGCCACGCCCAGCATTCCGATGTGGCCTGCGGCCGGACGCATGGTGTCGACGAAGTTCACGCAAATCCCCACGGGTTCGTCGCCGCGGTAGGCCATGAGAGAGAGCCCGGAAAGCGCCGTGGGGTCGTTGCGCATCATGTGGTCGAAGTCGTCGTGCACGATGTACCAGTTGCTTCCCGCTGTGGGGAAGGACTGGTCGAGAATCGTGAACCCGTCATTGATGTGACGCGGAACGTCGAACGTCTCAACGCGCAGTCCCTCAGGCAGTGGTGTCTGGTGCACGGCGTTCACGGGAATCTCGAGCAGGGCGAGCCGGCCGGTCAGAGCGAACCCGCGGTCACGCAGGACGGTCAACAGCTCTTCGTCTTCGGACGGCACGGTGGCTTGAGCGATCGACTCGCGGAGAATTCGCGGACGAGCCTTCAACACGCGTAATGCACTGTCCACCAGCATCCCGACGATCGTGGGGCGGTCGGGTTGCAGGGGTACCGCCAGATCGATGCGACCAACATCGAAAGGCTCGTAGCAGCGCGTGTGAAAGCCAGCGACAGTGACGCCGTCCCGTTCGACGTAGCGGTCGTCCCTCGTCGGGTCCGCCGTCGCCGTGACGAGAACCGCGCGGATCTCTTCAAGGCTCCACAGTGGTTCTCCGGTGAATGCCTCGTGATGGTCGTTGGCCAAACGCGTGAAGAGTTCGGCATCCCCGACAGTTCCAGGGCGAATGCTCAGTGCCATAGCAGCGCCCTCGCTAGTCCTTCACCAGGACCAGGTCGTCGTACACCGGCTGCATTCCGAGGTCGGTGTAGAACCCGTAGTCGTCGTCGTCGAGTGCTTTGCCGAGGATCGTGGCCATACGGGCGTGCTGCCAGCCCCGTGCCCGGAATCGGTCGAACGACTCGAGCGCGATGGCGCGCCCGATGCCTTCTCCGCGTCGATGCTCGAGGACCCCCAACGCCGCCGTGAACCCCGACTGCTCGCGTGTGGTGTCGAGGAAGTTGAGTGCCAGACCCACCGGACCCTCGGTGTCACGGGCGATGATCGACAACCCGGGCAGGGCCGTCGGATCGTTGCGCATGCAGTACTCGTAGTTGGGCCGTGACATGTGCCAGGCACCGAGGTCAGGTGGAAAGGTCCGTCGAATTACCTCGTATCCCGCATCGAGATCTCGGGTCACACTGAAGGTGACAACATCGACGTCGGCAGGCGGGTTCGCCGCCGGTGCGTCGAAGACGTCTGCTTCGAGCATCGTGACCTTCTGCAGTACGCGGTAACCAGCGTTGGTGGCCACGTGTATCAGCTCGGTGTCCTCGCGCGGTACCAACATGTCGATGGGCGAGGTGCTCGACAGCTGAGGGTGAGCGCGGACGATGCGCTCGCCCGCGTCGAGCAGAAGTCGGATAACGGCTTCTCGATCACCGATGGGGGGAATCGCGAGCGTGAACGTCCCCTTGGTGTACGGCTCGCTCGTCTGAACGTGCAACGCGGCGACCACTTCGCCATCGACCTCGACGTATCGGTCGTTGTCGACCGGGTCGCCGGACGTACTGATCAGCGCCGCTGACAACTCGTCTTCACGCCAGAGGTCTTCGCCCCGGAGCCATTGGTTGTGTGCATTGACCAGTCGCGTGAAAGTGGCAATGTCGCGGACGCCCCCAGGCCTGATCCGCATTTCACCACCCCTCTCGACGCAAGCGCACCGCGCCGACTCCCCTTCGGCCCGCCAACGTACCTCACGCTCAGTGCAACACGACCTGGTCGAAGGTCACTGTGGTCATGCGCACGTCTACCGACACTTCCGCACCGACGACAGGGGGTGTCACTCCCGAGGGCAACCAGACCATCGAGAGTTGCATGTGCGGTGGCTCGGCGAACCAGCGGCGCTTTCCGCCGATGTGAAAAGGCGAGAGTGCTCGTCCACCGGCTTCGAGGGTCCCCTCGCCGGCCAGCTTCAGCCTGGCGGTGGCACCTCGCACCGCCCGTGGCGCCGAGAGCGCGACACCGTGCGATGTGCCACCCCCGACGACCACGAGATGACCATCGCCCGGTGCTTTGCGTTGCCGGTATCCGAACCGCTGGCCGCGGCGCAGTCGATGGGTGGCGAGCACCGTGCCTTTGGCCTGGTACGCCGATCGTTCACCGAGCCACAGCGACGTCCCGATCCGGGGGCGGAACGTTGTCTCTGGGTGTCGACGACGCAGCGTAGCCAGTTCGGCGTCCGTGACATGGCTGACCCACAGGGTCTCGGTCGGCAGCTGGTGCCGCCGGAGAGTGCTCACCCAGCTGCTGATCTCGTCGACTCGTCCCAGCTCACCGTTGTCGATCGGCAGGTGCAGCGCGAAGCCTTCGAGGGCTAGCTGCTTGAGATCGGTCACCGCGTTGGCAATGGCATCCTCGTCGAGTCCAAAACGTCGCATTGACGTCAACAGCTCGACGACCGCACGGTGCGGGCGACCGGCCAATGCGCGGACTGCTTCGAGGGAGGACACCGTCACGATGAGCCGTGCGTCCGCATCCGGCTCTGGATCTATAGCGGGGTGCCAAGGCGTGAGTACAAGGACATCGCCTCGAAACGCGTCGTGCACGAGGGGCAGCTCATCGATGACGCCCACCGCGATGACCGGACGCCGCAACGCCTCGGACTCAGAAGCGAGCGTGGTGAGGCCGAAGCCATACCCGTTGCCCTTGGCGACCGGGACGATGTCAGGCAGTCGGTCGACCACCGACTGCAGGTGTGACCGCCACAGTGCTGCATCGATGTGCAGGGTGAACATGCTCAGCGACGCTCCATGTAATAGGTGAACGCACGATGCAGCACCTTGTTGAGCGGGTAGTCCCACTCGCCGACGAGCTCGACCCCCTCGCCGCCTGTGCCGAGCTTGAACTGGATGAGCCCGAACAGATGGTCGTCCGGATCCAGAGTGTCCGTGATACCACGCATGTCGTAGACCCGAGCGCCCGCGGCATGGGCATCCTCGATCATCTTCCATTGGATCGCGTTGCTCGGCCGCAGCTCGCGTCCTTCGTTGGTTGACGCGCCGTAGGAGTACCACGTGTGCTCTCCCACGGTGACCGCTGTCGTCGCGGCGAGCAGACGACCCTCGTGCTCCCCGAGGTAGAGCCGAATCCGGTCGGGGTCCTCGCGCAGCATCACGTCGAACATGTGCTGGAAGTAGCTGAGTGGCCGAGGGGTGAAGCGGTCGCGCTCGGCGGTCTCGACGTAGATGCGATGAAACGCCGGCAGATCGGAGGGCGCGCCCACCCGCACCTGGACACCGGACTTCTGCGCCTTGCGGACGTTTCGCCGCCAGAGCTGGTTGAAGCCAGAGAAGACGTCGTCGAGCGAGCGTTCGGAGAGGGGGAGCTGAAAGACGTAGCGCGGCTGGAAGTCGCCGAAACCCGCCGACGTCTCGCGTCGCGTCCAACCGGCTTCGCGCAGTCGACTGACGAGCTCGACAGCAGCATGGTTCGTGACATCTGGCGGCGCGTCCGACAACCGTCTCGCCGTCCCACCAGCGATCGCGTCCTTGATCGTCTGTGCTTTCCAGCGATGAATCTCGACTGGTGGACCCATCTTCACCGAGAACGATCCGCTCGACCGCAGATGTGCCAGCAATGGGTCAGTGATGGCCGTGCAGTCGTACTCGGACCAGTCGATGACCGGGCCCTCTGGCAGGTAGGCGAGGGTGCGTCGAATGCGCGGCAGCGAACGGTGCAGCACCAATCCAGCACCGACCAGCTTGGGTCCGTCGAACCACCCCAGGCTTTGCGGCGTCCAGTCCCGTTTGACCTTGCCCCAGGCAGGCGTCTGCAGGAAAGATCCGCTGCGCTCTGTGACGACAGCCAGGTGTTCGTCCGCCGTGATGGGACGCACCACCAACGACGGATTCACGGCGGTCAGCCTAGTGGCGAGGCATCCTCGCGCTGTGAGCAGAACGGCGGGCCCATCAGGCTGAGGGACCCGCCATTCTCGCGAGGCTCTGGCGCGTCAGGCGGCCGGAGGCAACGTCACGATGATGCTGGTGTTGCTGATGACGACGTTGCCGGCTGGCACGGTCGTCTCACGGCTCGAGGTGCCAGCAAGGTTCTTGATCACCTTGAAGCCACCCAGATTGGAGTCGGCGAAGAGGCGAACGTAGACCTCTCCGTTGTCGCCGCTCAGGTTGTCACCGTAGATCTGCTGGGTGATCGTCGCGCTCGGCTGACCGGCAACCAGCACGGCGCTGTTCGCCGCGTCGAACGCACCCGTGGTGAGCGGACGCACGATCGCGTTCTTGACCGGCGACCCGTCAGCGTTCTGCACCTTGACGGTCAGCGTGACCGTGCCGGGCAGGTTGACCGCCCACGGCGTCGTTCCGTCGGCCGTGCCGTCGATCGTGGCCTTGAACGACCTCGGGATGTTGGTCGGCGGTGCAACCGCTGCCGACAGCGAGCGGCTCGAGATGCGGGCGAACACGTTTCCCGGGCTGATCTGCGTCGAGAAGGCGCCAGTTGCGGTTGTCGGTGCGCTGACTGAATCGACCTGACCGCCAGCTGAACGCAGGGCGACCTTCACACCGCTCTTGCCGTTCGCCAGGCTGTCCCTCACCGTGCCGGCTTGCGTGACGACCTGAGGAGCGAAGATGTTCATCGTCGTGTCGACCGTGGCGTCCCGGATCGGTCCACGCGCTGCGTAGGTCGTAGTGGCACCGCCGGTCGTCTCGGTGAACCGACCGCACAGGCGTCCAAAGGTCGAGTCCTTGAACGCGTTGAGCGTGACCATTCCGGCAGCGTCAGTCGTCGCGCCGGTGAAGTCCTGCGTTGGTGCTACGGCCGGAGAGCCCGCGAGCACCACGTGAGCGTTCGCGTCACTGGTCGCCTTGCTGCACTGGTCGACCGCAACGTTCGGAATCGTCGTGGTGGTCTTGGCTCGGAGCGTCTTGACGGCCACAGAACTCGTCGCCGGCAACGAGAAGTTGAGCACCTGGTTCGTGCCGATCGTCGCGGAGACGTTCTTGAACTGCCACACCTGAGGCAGCCCCGCCGTCGGAGTGGCCGGGCTGTTGAGGGTGACCGTGGCGGTTCCCGTGCGAGCGGTGAGCGAGAAGTTTCCCGAACCGTTGGTCGTGGCGTTCCTGGTCTGGGTGCCGACCTTGACGGTGACCGCGACACCTGGGACGCCGACGCCACCGGCGGTCTTCACCGAGCCGGTCACCGTCGTGTTTGCGGCGTTCGCGACCCCCACGAGGCCGGTGCCGAGGAGTCCAGCGGCCACCACCGTGGTGACAGCGGCCGAGCGTCGCACGGTCCGCCAAGCTGAAAGCGACATAGGTATGTGTCCCCCCAACAGGGTGTGAATAGGCAATCGAACGGTAGGCCGGGGGGCCGAGCGCCATCTGACGATCACACCGAGATGGTCCATTTGGACGACACCCGTCACGCACCGTCGCCGCTTTGTGACGCTGAATTCATGGAATCCGCCATCTCAACGGGACATTTCGGACGCCGAAATGACTGAACCGTGCGCTTGTGTGGGAGGAGGTGCGGCGGCGGAGCGAAGTCAGAGGTCGACGTCGACGACGATCGGCGCGTGGTCGCTCGGACCCTTGCCCTTGCGGGCGTTGCGGTCGACGTAGGCGTCGGTGACGGCGTCCTTGAACGGACTGTTGCCGAGCACGAAGTCGATCCGCATGCCCATGCCGCGGTGGAAGGCGCCGTCGCGGTAGTCCCAGTAGGTGAACGGATGGTCGCCCTTCAGCGCCCGGGGAAAGATGTCGTGGAGTCCGAGTTCGGTGAGCGCCGCGAACGCCGCTCGCTCTGGCTCGGTGACGTGCGTGGAGCCGATGAACTTCGCCGGATCCCACACGTCGGCGTCCGTTGGCGCGATGTTGAAGTCGCCCATGACGGCGAACGGCGTCGAGGCGCTGACCTGATCGCCGAGGTGTTTGGTGATGGCGCCCAGCCACTCCAGCTTGTAGTAGTAGTGCGGGTCGTCCGGCGTCCGGCCGTTCGGTACGTACAGCGACCAGACTCGGACGCCTCCGCACGTGGCACCGACCGCCCGTGCCTCGAGGTTTGCGGCATCCGGAAAGCCTGGGTCGCCGACAAATCCGCGCGCGATGTCGGTGATCCCCACCTTTGACGCGATGGCCACACCGTTCCAGCGCCCGGTGCCAAACGACGCCAGCTCGTAGCCGAGCTCTTCGAACGGCATCGTCGGGAACGTCGTGTCGGCGACCTTGGTCTCTTGCATGCAGAGGACGTCGG
>DASUFV010000236.1:0-3221 GCA_036274415.1 Actinomycetes bacterium | reverse complement strand
GGCTGAAAGCTGCCCCTTCGGCCACGGCGATGTGCGATGTCAGCGACGGCCTGCTGGCCGATGCTGGTCGTATCGCACGCGCGAGCGAGAAGGTCATCGACATCGAAACGGAGTGCCTCGACGTCGCCGAGCCGATCGCAGCGGTGGCGTCGGCCTACGGAATCGATCCGCTGAAATGGGTCCTGAGTGGCGGGGAGGATCACGCCTTCGTGGCAACGTTCCCTGCCAACAAGCGGCTACCGCGTGGCTTCGTCCGGGTCGGACAGGTTCGTGACGCAGCAGATGGTGACGTGCCGGTCTCCAGGGTCACCGTGGATGGGGCACCGTGGCCGGGCGACGCCGGCTACGCGCACTTCACCCGTACCCCCAACTAGCGGGAGACGAACTAGCGGGAAACCTTGCCGGCCTTGATGCAGGACGTGCACACGGTGAG
The DNA here is from genome assembly GCA_036274415.1 of Actinomycetes bacterium. GTDB lineage: Bacteria > Actinomycetota > Actinomycetes > JAHEKZ01 > JAHEKZ01 > JAHEKZ01. Next base: position 2,788 of record DASUFV010000236.1, on the reverse strand, counting down.
CTTGGTCGGCGTGCCACCCACAACCGTGCGGACGGTCTGCACGTTCGGGTTCCAGCGCCGGCGGGTGCGGCGGTGGGAGTGCGAGATGCTGTTGCCGAAGCCAGGGCCCTTGCCACAGACGTCACACTTGGCAGCCACGGTGGCTCCTCCAGGTCTCAGAACGGCGCGCCGATCAGCTGATCGGAATCATCCAAGGGGGCGAGTGGCCGCTCCCGGGCGGCAATCGCAGCCTCAGAGGCTACCTGATCGCCGCTGCTCGTCCCAAACTGGACGTCCGCCCCGCCGGTTAGGCTCACGCCGAGTGGCCGATCGGAGCGGTGCGGAAGGAGACCCAGTGGCCGGCGCGGTGACCGAGGAGTTCGGCGCCGAAACGCTTGCGTCGTGGGCCGACCGCGGCGGTGAGCTGCTCGAAGCGTCGCGAGCATCGATCGACGCCCTCAACGTCTTTCCGGTTCCCGACGGTGACACGGGCACGAACCTGTGGCTGACGTGGCAGGCGGCCACCCAAGCTCTCAACGGGTCACACGGCAGTGAGTCGCCGGCGTTGGCCACGTTGGCCGATGCCGCCACCCGCTGGTCGCGAGCGGCGCTGCTGGGTGCGCGGGGGAACTCCGGGGTGATCCTCGCCCAGCTGTTGCGCGGGTTGGCCACCTCGTTCGTCGATCACAGTGCGCGCACCGGCGGCGCCGTGCTCACCGTAGAGGCCAGCCCGGCGGTCATCGTGGCTGGCCTTGGTCGTGCGGTCGAGCTCGGTTATGCCGGGGTGGCGCGTCCGGTCGAGGGCACGATCCTCACCGTCGCCTCCGCTGCTGCGAGGGCAGCGGGTGAGGCGACGGATCGCGGGCTGGTTCCCACGGTGTGCGCGGCGGTGGAAGCAGCAGCCGATGCGCTGTCCCGCACCCCCCAGCAACTGGCTGCACTCGCTCAGGCAGGAGTGGTCGACGCAGGAGGGCAAGGGCTCGTGCTGGTACTCGAGGCGTTGCGCGGTGCGGTCGATCCTGCGGCTCCGTCTGTGCGCAGCGTGCTGGCGACCTACGGATTGGACCACGTGGTCCTCCCTCACCTCACGAACGAGGCAGGTGGTCTGGCCTCCGGGCTCGACGATCGCGCCTTCGAAGTCATGTATCTGCTCGAGGGCACCGATGACGCAGCTGCGGCGCTGCGCGCGCGCCTCGACACCATGGGCAACTCCGTCGTCGTGGTGGGCGGAGACGGACTCTGGAACGTCCACGTCCACACCGATGACGCTGGGCCAGCTGTCGAGGCCGGCGTCGGGGCGGGACGCGTTTTCCGCATCCGGATCACTCCGCTGAGCGAGCACGCCGAGCACGCGGAGCACGCGGAGCACGCGGAGCCCGCCGACCACGAGGCCGGGCAGTTGGAGCACGAGGGCGTCGTCCCTGTGCCTGCTCGCACCTCTGTGACCAATCGCGTGGTGGTCGCCGTCGCAGGCGGTTCGGGCAGCCGAGCACTGTTCGCGGCAGGCGGGGCACGCGTCGTCGAGGGAGGCGCCGGGTCCCGGCCCAGCCCGGGTGAGTTGGTCTCCGCCGCCGGAGAGGCGGACGAAGTGCTGCTGCTGCCCAACGACGACGACCATCGCGCTGCCGCCGAGACCGCCGCAGATGAGCTCAGGGTTCGAGGCAGCCAAGTGGCGGTGGTCCCTACCCATGCCGAGGTCCAGGGCCTGGCCGCTTTGGCCGTGCACGACACCCAGCGAAGCTTCACCGACGATGTCGTCGCGATGTCATCGGCTGCAGGCTCGACCCGGTTCGGCGCCGTCAGTCGCGCCGAGCGCGAGGCCATCACGTCCGCTGGGATCTGCCAGCCGGGACAGTTCCTGGGCGTGGTCGACGGTGACATCGCGGTGATCGGAGACGACGCTCCCGAGGTGACCAGAGCCGTCGTCGACCGCATGTTGTCCGCTGGAGGCGAGCTGGTCACGTTGTTGTGCTCCGATGACCCCGTGCCCGGCCGTCCCCTCGCCGATGACGTCAGGCAGCACTTGCATCGCACCAGGCTGGACGTCGAAGTCGTCGTGTATGACGGAGGTCAGGCTCACTACCCACTGCTGATCGGGGTCGAGTGAGCGCACGCGACTGGTTGAGCCAACCGCTCCGCAACACCGTCGGTGGTGCCACAGCCAAGGCGCTTGGCGCCATGGATCTCGTCACGGTGGGCGACCTGCTCGAGCATCATCCGCGGCGGTACACCGAACACGGTCAGCTGTCGGACATAGGCAGTCTCAAGGTCGACGAGCAGGCGACCGTGCTCGCGGAAGTGTCGTCGGTGACGAGCCGTCGCATGCGCCAACGGCGGGGGACCGTCACCGAGGTGATCATCTCCGACGGGCAGCACCGACTCGTCCTGACGTTCTTCAACCAACATTGGCGAGCGCAACAGCTGCGCAAGGGAACCCGTGGGTTGTTCGCCGGCACGGTGTCGGTCCGCAACGGGCAGCGTCAGCTGACGCATCCGGAGTGTCTGGTGTTCGGACCTGGCGCCACCATCGGGAGTGACGACCCGCGCGATGCCGACCCGAGCAGTGAAGTCGAACGCGACCTCATGGCGATCGAGTACTTCACCGACTACCTGATCCCCATCTACCCGGCCACGGCGACCTTGCCGTCCTGGCGCATTCAGAAGGCAATAGGTGTGCTGCTCGACACGATGCCCGAGCTCCCCGAGGTGCTTCCGGCGGAGGTCGTCGAACGTGAGCAGTTGCTGTCGCGCACGGACGCCGTCCGCCTGATTCACCGCCCGCGCTCCATGGCCGAGGTCAAGGAAGCCA
>DASUFV010000235.1:0-4225 GCA_036274415.1 Actinomycetes bacterium | reverse complement strand
CAAAATCGCGAGTCCGAGGAAGATGACCGCCCATCCGGGGCCAGGCAACGCGAGCATCGCGACACCGCCAAGCGTCACGGCCCCGCCCACGACAGTGATGAACGTGCGCCACGCCAGCTGTCGGACGCGGCTCTCGCCGATCACGCGCATGCGCCACCGGTACAGCCAGTCCGGGCCAGGCGGGTCGAATGCAGGGGACGACTCGTCGTACCGCGCCTCGTCGAACGGCTTGTGGTGCACGTGGTGCCGCTCGTCTGGCGCGTCTTTCGCGCCCGAGGGTCCGGAGGGCTCAGAGGACGCGGTCATCGGACCACCCTACGGTCGTCGCGCATGACGTCGGACGCGCGGAGCGTCACGACCACACCGTCCCGGCGACGACCGTCTGCCAACAGTCCGCCGCTCCGAGGTGCGCGATCAGGTCGGCCTCGTGATCGGTGTCGAGCACCGCAAGATCCCCACGCACACCAAGGTCAATGCGGCCGGCGTCCTCGACGCGCAGTGACGCCGCCCCACCCCGCGTCGCGGCCCACAACGCCTCGTCGACGCGCATGCCGTACGCGAGACATGCAAGTTGCACGACGTAGGGCATCGACTCACACCACGACGTGCCCGGGTTGCAGTCGGTGCTCAGAGCGAGTTGGACGCCCGCCTCACGCAACACGTCGTACTGGCCGAAGGCGAACGTGCGGAGCGACAGGGTCACGGTCGGCAGCAGCACCCCCACCACGCCTGCACCGGCCATGGCGCGCGCGCCATCCGGAGTGACGTGTTCCAGGTGGTCGGCGCTTGCACACCCGAGCTCGGCCGCCAGATCAGCAGCACCGGTGTGACCGATCTCCTCTGCGTGAAGTCGACCGGGCAGCCCCAGGTCGCGTGCGGCAAGCAGGATCGCGCGCGTCTCCGCGACCGTGAAGACGCCGACATCACAGAACACGTCAACCCAGGAAGCACCGCGAGCAAGCGCATCAGGAAGCGTCCGGATCACCTCGGCGACGTACTCAGCGCGATCTCGACCGTCCGGCACGGCGTGCGCACCGAGGTAGGTCGCTTGGACGCGCCATGGCAGAGCTTCGTCGAGGCGACCAATCACGTCGAGGCAACGGAGCTCGTCATTTGGCGTCAGTCCGTAACCGGTCTTGATCTCGACCGTCGTGGTTCCGTGGCCGAGCATTCGGCGTCCACGCTCCACAGCGGACGCGAACAGCTCGTCGTCGGACGCGGCGCGCGTCGAAGACACCGTGGTGTTGATTCCGCCGCCGTCGTACGGCTGCCCCGCCAGCCGGGCGACGAACTCCTCGCGCCGCGTACCGGCCCAGATCAGGTGCGTATGCGGGTCAACGAATCCGGGGACGACGACGCGTCCTTCGGCGTCCAGTTCCTGACCGGCATTGATGTCGGCTGGCAAGTCTCGTCGACGTCCTAGCCAGACAACGGACTCGTCGCGGATGTAGACGGCGGCGTCCTCGATCACCTCGTCGGGCGTCGTGCGCATAGGCAGCAGTCGTCCGATGTTGCGCACGAGCAGGTCCACCTGCTGATGCTCCCACGACGCACGCGTCCTACCGACACTTCGGCGTCTATCCTCCGACCGTGGATGGCCCCGTAGATGACCCGGTGGACGGCTTAGGCGTCGAGGTTCCCGACGAGGTCGTCAGCGTTCGCGGCCTGGAACCGCTCGCAGAGGCGCTGCTGCCAGAGCACACGTGGAACTACGTCGCGGGCGGCGCAGGCGACGAGATCTCGCTCGCGTGGAACGAGGAAGCGTGGCGTGAGATCGCGTTGCTGCCGCGCGCCTTGGTGGACGTGTCGCGGATCGATACGTCTGTTGAGTTGTTCGGACGCACGATGGCTCATCCGATCGTCGTCGCACCGACCGCGGCCCAGCGCAACTATCACCCCGACGGAGAGGCCGCGACGCGTCGCGGAGCAGCCAGCGCCGACTCTCTCGCCGTGATGAGCAGTCTCGGCTCAACACCGGTCAGCGACCTTGGCGCGGCAGCGTCTTCACCGTGGGCGTTCCAGCTCTACGTGCAGTCCGACCGTGACTTCACCGCGAACCTCGTGCAAGAGGTCGTGGACGCCGGCGCGGAACTGCTGGTGCTGACCGTCGACACGCCGTTGCTCGGCGCGCGAGACCGGGATCGTCGTACTGGCGGTCACACCGTTGACGGGCTCGAGCCCCCAGCCCTGATCGGCGCTCCTCCATCCGTGGTCGTCCCAGATGACCCGCGTCCCCACGAGCGTATCTACAACCTGCACATCGACCCGTCACTCACCTGGGAGACGCTCGAGTGGCTCGTCGACCAGTCCCCCGTTCCAGTGGTCGCGAAGGGAGTCGTGCGCGCCGACGACGCCCGCCGTTGCGTTGACGCCGGTGCTGCGGGCGTCATCGTCAGCAACCACGGAGCGCGCAACCTCGACACGTGTGTGGCTACCGCGAAGGCGCTGCCGGCCGTTGTGACGGCGGTCGACGGCGCTGTGCCGGTACTCGTCGACGGCGGGATACGCCGAGGCACCGATATCGCGAAGGCGTTGATGCTGGGTGCGAGCGGCGTCCTCGTCGGACGTCCCATCGTGTGGGGACTGACGGTGGCCGGGGAGGCCGGCGTCCGCTGGGTGATCGAGACGCTGTGGAGCGAGTTCGCCATGGCCATGGGCCTGCTCGGTGCGCCGACCGTCGCAGACCTGTCGCCTGACCTGATCTGGCGTCCCTGAGCCGTTCGCGATGCGGCCGTCGGGTCAGCGTTGCCAGTCGGGCGTGTGCGTGCCTTCTTCCATAGGCATCCGGACGCCGACCGCGCGCGCGGTCTCGATGCCGATCTCGTATCCGGCGTCCGCGTGTCTGATGACGCCCATGCCGGGGTCGTTCGTGAGCACGCGTTCCAATCGCCACTCGCCGTCGTCCGTGCCGTCAGCCACCACGACGACGCCTGCATGTATCGACTTGCCGATGCCGACGCCGCCACCGTGGTGCACCGACACCCATGACGCGCCGGACGCGGTGTTCACGAGGGCGTTGAGAATCGGCCAGTCAGCGATCGCATCCGAACCGTCGCGCATTCCTTCGGTCTCGCGCTCAGGTGATGCCACGCTGCCGGCGTCGAGGTGGTCACGACCGATCACGACTGGCGCAGACACCTGACCGCTCCTCACGAGGTCGTTGAACGCCAGGCCCGCGCGGTGCCGCTCGCCGTAGCCGAGCCAGCAGATGCGGGAGGGCAGACCCTGGTAGTGCACCTTGTCCTCTGCGAACCGCAGCCAGCGCTGCAGGCCGTCGTCGTCCGGGAATTGCTTGGCCACGGCCTGGTCGGTGGCAGCGAGGTCAGCGTCGTCGCCAGAGAGGCACGCCCAGCGGAACGGGCCTGCCCCTCTCGCGAACAGCGGACGGATGTACGCCACCACGAAGCCCGGGTAGTCGAACGCATCGGCGACCCCGGCGTCCTTGGCCTGGCCCCTGAGGCCGTTGCCATAGTCGAAGACGACTGCCCCGGCCTTCTGCAGGTCGAGCATCGCGCGACAGTGCAGCGCCATCGATTCGGTCGAGCGGTCGACGTACTCGCTCGGTTTCATGCGCCGCAGCTCAGCGGCTTCGTCGAGCGAGAGCCCGCTGGGCACGTACCCGTTCAGCGCGTCGTGTGCCGACGTCTGATCGGTGACGATGTCAGGCGTCCAGCTGCGTCGAACGAGCTCCGGCAGCACGTCAGCGCAGTTCGCCACGAGCCCGACCGACAATGGACGCCGCTCAGCCTTGGCAGCCTCACAACGCGCGATGGCGTCATCGAGGTCATCGGCTCGTTCGTCCAGGTAACGGTGCTCGATGCGACGCTTGACGCGCCACGGGTCGACCTCGACGCAGAGGGCGACACCTCCGTTGCCGGTGACCGCGAGCGGCTGCGCTCCACCCATGCCGCCGAGTCCCCCGGTCACGGTGATCGTGCCGGCCAGGGTTGGTGCGCCGGACGCACCGGCGTCCGCGAAATGTTGTCGCGCCACTTCGGCGAACGTCGCGAACGTGCCCTGCAGGATGCCTTGGGTCCCGATGTAGATCCACGAACCTGCGGTCATCTGGCCGTACATGATGAGGCCGAGGTCTTCGAGCTCGCGGAAGTACTCGGGCGTTGCCCACTTCGGCACCAGCAGCGAGTTCGCGATGAGGACGCGCGGCGCACGTTCGTGCGTTCGCAGGACGCCGACCGGCTTGCCGCTCTGCACGAGCAACGTGTCG
>DASUFV010000234.1:0-5631 GCA_036274415.1 Actinomycetes bacterium | reverse complement strand
GGTCGATCTGCAGACGTCGAGTGCGACGGTCAAGGGTTCGGTTATTGCCAACAACACCTGTGAAGCCGCGGGTCCCAACGCCATTCAAGGTATGACCATCACCTACGACGAGTCCGTTGAGGCGCCGGTCTACAGCGTGGTGAACACCACGTTGTGGCTTGAGTACACCGGCTGACGGCGCGCCGACTCGCACGGCCCAGCCTCCGTCTACTTGGATTCGCCTGTGGATGCGGTTCTGATCGTCGGTGTCGTGGTTTTCGGCCTACTCGTTGGCTCGTTCCTCAATGTGGTCATCGCTCGGGTGCCCGATGGCGACTCAGTCGTGGCACCACGCTCGCGCTGCCCGCACTGTTTGACGGAGATAGCGGCGTTCGACAACGTTCCGGTGATCTCATGGCTCGTGTTGCGGGGGCGGTGCCGGCATTGCCGCGAACCGATCAGCGTGCGCTACCCGCTTGTCGAGATAGCAAACGCCATCTTGTGGCTCGCCATGGTGTGGGCGTCGGGGTGGAGCGCGGAGCTGCCCGCCTACCTCTACTTCGCGTCTGTTGGCCTGGCCCTCGCTGTAATCGATCTCGATACCAAGCGGCTTCCGAACGTGCTCACTCTGCCCAGCTATGCCGTCGTCGGTGTGTTGCTGCTTCTCCCCGCCGTGGTCGATGACCAGTGGTCTGCTTATCTGCGGGCATGGCTGGCGGCGCTCGCCCTTTTCGCCTTCTACTTCCTGCTGGTCGTGATCTATCCGAAGGGCATGGGCCTCGGTGATGTGAAGCTCGCGGGGGTTCTCGGGTTGGTGCTGGGGTGGCTTGGCTGGGCTGAACTCGTCGTCGGGGGGTTCCTGGGCTTTCTGCTCGGTGCTGTCGTGGGTGGACTGCTGATGCTCGTACGGCGGGCCGGCCGGAAGTCAAAGATTCCCTTCGGTCCCTTCATGTTGCTCGGGGCGCTTCTCGCGATTCTGTGGGGTGCAGACCTCTGGGATCTTTACGTCGAGACCCTCACCTGAACGGAGCAATGGAAGCTCGTTCACTTCTGGGTTCTCGGATTGCGCAGCGGCTCGCCGCGGCGTACGGGTGAACAAATGTGAGTTCGGACTCAAGGGCGAGCACCAAGCCGCCGATCATCCCGCTGACATAGTCCAAAAGGACTCACCCACCTGGCGGAACTCCGCCGTCGGTGCGAAGGGGAGAGACGTGGCACCACGTACCGCGATCGGTCTGGACGTTGGAACTTCCGGCGTCCGGGCAGCCGAGCTCGCCTTTGGCAAGTCCGGCATCACTCTCGAAAAGTTTGGTCAGGTGGCCCTTCCTGAGGGCGCCGTTCGGGATGGTGAAGTCACGCAGACCGCCGCCGTCACCGAAGCCATCAAGCAGCTTTGGGAGCACACCAAGTTCTCCAGTCGCGAAGTCATCGTGGGCGTCGCGAATCAGAAGGTCATCGTGCGACAGGTAGACCTGCCATGGCAGCCGCTGGATGAGCTCAAGGAGTCCTTGCCCTTTGCCGTTCAAGACACGATTCCCATGGCCGTCGACCAAGCGCTCCTGGACTACTACCCGTTGGAAGAGCTGACAGCCGAGGACGGGACGCGTACGTATCGAGGGCTGCTCGTGGCGGCGCAACGAGACATGGTAGAAGCGCAACTACAAGCGGTCACGGATGCAGGGTTGAAGCCGGTCATGGTCGATCTGACCGCTTTCGCGGTGCTGCGCTCGCTCGCCGACAGTGATGACCTCGGCATGGGCAGCACCATGGAAGCCCTCATTGATGTCGGTGCGCGCGTGACGAACATCGTGGTGCATGAGGGCGGTGTACCTCGCTTCGTTCGCATTCTGCTGATGGGTGGGGCAGACATCACCGATGCACTCGCCGAACGAACCGGTTCTGAGCAGACGGAGGCCGAGGCCCTCAAGCACGAGTTGGGAATGTCCACCGATGCCGAGGACCCCAAGGCACAAGCAGCTGGTCGTGTGATGGAGGCAGCCGGCCAGGCGTTCGTTGACCAGGTCCGAGGATCCCTCGACTACTACATGGCTTCGCCGGGTGCACGGCCGATCGAGCGCATAGTCGTGACTGGTGGCGGGTCGCGTCTTGGTGGGCTCGCCGAGCGCCTCACTGCCTCGACACGCGTGGATGTCAATCGGGGGAGCGCCTTCGGCGAACTCTCGATCGGCAAGACCGGACTCAGCTCGGAGCAAATGCAGTTCGTTGAGCCCCTTGCGGCTGTGCCCGTGGGCCTGGCACTCGGAGGCGCATCATGACGACCCTGACTGCTAATCGCTTGGCGACGATGCCTCGCGTCAACCTTCTGCCGCCAGAGATCGCGGCCGCTCAGCGACTGCGTCAGCTCAAGATGCTGCTCGGACTGATCGTTGTTGGCGCCCTGGTCGTCGTCGTCCTGGCATGGCTCTACGTCGGTGGTCAGGTAGGTAACGCTGAGGACGAGTTGACGCAGGCTCAGACTGACGGGGCCCAGCTTCAGCAGGAAATCGCCACCTACGCCGAGGTTCCTCAGGTCTTCGGCGAGGTAGAGGCAGCTCAGACCAATCTGGTGACCGCAATGACACCTGAGATCCGCTGGTCCTTCCTCCTGAACGACCTGAGCCTCACGATTCCTCAAACGAGCCGGCTGAAGTCGTTGACCTTCACCAACCAGGCGGCAGCGATACAGGTTGACCCGAACGCGGGACTCAACGCCGTCACCACCCCGTATGGCGAACCGACCATGGGAACAGTCACGTTCACAGGCAGGTCGACGAACTTTGACGCAGTGGTGTCCTGGTTGCAGACCTTGAACCGGTCGGAGGCTCTCTCGGATCCAACCGTCACGAACGTCGCGGAGAACGAGGACGAAGAGACGGCCGGCAGGTTCTTTGACGTCGAGTCCAACGCCTTCCTGACCCCCGAAGCGGCATCCAACCGCTACGCGCAAATCGAGACAGGTGAATGACATGACCGCGACGCGGAAATGGTCCTTCGGCGCTGTGGCCGTGGCGATGCTGCTCCTGGCGGGCGGGTGGTTTCTCCTCATTTCGCCTCAGCGGGCTGAGGTTGCGGACCTCAAGGCTCAAACCGATGCCCAGCTGGCAACCAATGCTGCCGACCGCACTGAGCTGGAAGTACTGAAACAGCAGAACAAGGAGTTGCCCGAGAAGCAGGCCGAGTTGGCGCAACTTCGGACGAAGATCCCGCAGTCTGCGGACCTGCCGATGTACATCCGGGAACTCCAGGATTTGAGTCGTCGCGCTGGCGTTGCTCTGACGACCATGGTGCCCAGCACGCCCATCACCCTCGGCACGACACCGGGGACTGAGGGTCCATTGACGCCCGACGCGCTGGCAGCCCTGAATGTGGACGTAACGGTAGCCGGCCGTTTCGAGGGGATTCAGAAGTTCGTTAACGACCTCGAGAACGCTGACCGTTACACCTTGCTCAGCGGCGTCACCATTGCCGACGAAGAGGACCAGCCGGGCGAGACCGGAAGCAACGGTCAGCTGACCGCGACGTTCAACGCTCGGGTCTACCTCGTTCCCAATGTCGACCCTGCCGTCACCACCACGACCCCGGCCCCGACGCCGGCCCCCTAAGGAGACTCTGATGTCAGACACAGTCTCACCCGAAGCGCCCACCGCTTCCGCTGCTGAGGGCTCGGCCGGCTCACGCCGCATGTTGCTCTTGCTAGGAGGGCTGGCCGTGTTGCTGGTCCTTGGTGCAGCCGCCTACTTCCTGTTCTTGTCGGGGGGCGTCGAAGAGGACTCAGGCGGCCTGCCGACCGGGGCGGCGCCCCAGCCGACGACGAGTGCGCCCGAGGACGACAAGAACAACAAGGGCAAGGAGGACGAGGGCAAGGACGAGCCGGAGAAGATCCAGGTTGGTCGCGATCCCTTTGCTCCGCTTCCTGCGGAGGCCGTGAAGGAAGAGCCTGCTACTCAGCCGACTGAGACCGACACGTCGGACTCCACTGCCGCAGGTTCAGACACGAACGGCGCTACCACCAACACCGGCGGCTCAGGGGCAACACCGGCGCCTCTACCAACGACGCAGCCTGTTCCTGCTCCAACCACGGAACCCGAGGAGCCTGAGGTCGCGTACAAGGTAGTCCTCAGGTCGGTCGACCTGGCCAAGGAGACCGCGACGATCGAGGTGGATGGCAAGCGCTATGTCGTGAAGGTCAAGGAGATGTTCACGAACACCAAGACGGGGCCGTTCAAGCTGACGGAGGTCGGTGAGCGGGCCAACGGAACAGACACGGCCATGGTCGTCTTCGGATCCGACGCGCCAGTTGAGCTGGTCCAGAAGGACAAGGTGGTCTTCTCGCTCTAGCTGGCGAGAGCCATAGTTCAAACGCGAACCCGTCAGGCAAACGCCTGGCCGGTTCTGCGTTGTCTGGGGCCGTTCTGGGACACTTGACCCATGTTGCGCTGGATGACTGCCGGGGAGTCCCACGGCCCATTGCTCGTTGCCGTCGCCGAGGGATTTCCCGCGGGAATCGAGGTCGCAAGCGCTGACATCCAAGCTGAGCTCGCTCGCCGGCGGCTGGGACACGGACGCGGCGCCCGCATGAAGTTCGAGCAGGACGAGGTGCGGATCGTCGGGGGCGTCCGACACGGCGTCACGATGGGTGGCCCTGTTGCCGTCGAGGTTGGGAACACCGAGTGGCCCAAGTGGGAGACGGTCATGGCGTCCGATCCGGTCGACCCCGAGGAGCTCGCGGCACAGGCTCGCAACGCTCCGTTGACGCGTCCACGACCGGGCCATGCCGACCTCGTGGGTATGCAGAAATACAGCCTTGACGACGCCCGACCGGTGCTCGAGAGGGCCAGCGCGCGCGAAACGGCTGCTCGCGTGGCGCTGGGCACCGTGGCGCAGGCCTTCCTACGGCAGGCGGCGAGCGTCGAGCTGGTCAGCCACGTGGTCGGGATCGGCAAGGCGGAAGTTCCCGATGGCGTAATCCCTGCTATCGGCGACCGCGACGCGGTGGACGCCGATCCGGTGCGATGTGTGGACCCCACGGCCAGCGTCGCGATGGTCGACGAGATCGAGGCGGCCCGCAAAGCGGGGGACACGTTGGGCGGCGTCGTCGAAGTCGTCGTCTACGGGTTGCCTCCGGGGCTCGGTAGCCACGTGCACTGGGATCGACGGATCGATGCGCAGCTCGCAGCAGCTCTCATGGGAATCCAGGCCATCAAAGGCGTCGAGGTCGGAGACGGGTTTGACCTGGCTCGGCGCCGCGGGTCTGAGGCGCACGACGAGATCGTCCCGACTGACAGTGGCGTCCGACGCGCGACGGGTCGCGCCGGCGGCACCGAGGGGGGCATGACGACCGGGGAGGTCCTGCGCGTGCGCGCCGCGATGAAGCCCATCTCGACGGTTCCCAAGGCGCTCGACACCGTCGACGTGACAACCGGCGAGCCCGCCAAGGCGATCAACCAGCGATCAGACGTGTGCGCGGTGCCCGCTGCAGCGGTCGTGGCGGAGGCAATGGTCGCGCTCGTCCTCTCCAACGCGCTGCTCGAGAAGTTCGGTGGCGACAGCGTCGTCGAGACTGCTCGTAACGTCACGTCGTATCTCGACAACCTGTCAATCCGGTGAGCGCGGCGTCCAGCGACACGACAAAGCCGCGCGCCGTTCTGGTGG
>DASUFV010000233.1:0-8591 GCA_036274415.1 Actinomycetes bacterium | reverse complement strand
CACGAAAGCACCTCCGGTCGGCGTCAGGCGGTCACACTATTCTTCGCCGGACGCGCACACCAGGCTAGGCCTGGCGTCAAGGCCGGGCAGCGCTTCGGCCACCTGGTCGTCTACGACAGGTCCTCCGCCGCGACGGGAAGCGCCAGAAGGGCCAGCCGCGGATCTTCGCGGTAACGAGCGATGAGCTCGCCCGTGGCGTTCTCCAGTCTGCGGTGCAGGGCACCTCGGTAGGCCGACAGCTGAAGCTCGGCGAATGCCAGATCGCGCTTCAGCTCGGCGACCGATTCGGGATCTTCGGCATCAGCCTCTCGGGCCCAAAGACCAGCCAAGTCCGGCAAGGGCGGCACATCGTCGATCGGCATGATGGCGACCAACGCCCGCCTTCCCTCACCCACTCGGCTCTCGGCCAGCGCGAGGCGTAGCCGCTCCAGGCGAATGCTGTCGTCGCCACCCTGCATCTCGATGAGGTCCATTCGGGCCTGGATCAGCCGACGCCAATACGAAACCCGACTCTCCTCCTGACCGAGGGTTTGTCGGTAGTCGCGAAGGGCCGGTAGCGAAAGGTGCGAGAACTCCTCACTGCGCTGCGGCACTTCACGGGCCGCTGCTCGCGTGGTGCGTTCCTGCGCCCGCGTGACCATGTGTGTCCTCTCACCTTTTCGACAACACGTGCGAAATGTGCGACACACGTGTTCATGGTCGGGATCGTCGGAGGTTCCGGAACGCTTGAGCCACCGTCACCCGTACGGGGCAGGGGGTGCCTCACGCCTAGGCTTGTCGGGTGACATCCGATCGTTGGGCGGCCGAAACGCGCGTGGGATTGGTGCGTAGGGCGCGCAAGATCAACAGAGAGCTCGCCTTGCTGTATCCGGACGCCCACTGCGAGCTGGACTTCACCAACCCGCTCGAGCTGCTCGTGGCGACCATCCTGTCGGCTCAGTCGACCGACAAGCGGGTCAACATGGTGACCCCCGAGCTGTTTGCGAAGTATCCGGATGCCCAGGCTTATGCAGCGGCGAATCCCGAGGACATCGAAGACATCATCCGTTCCACCGGCTTCTTCCGGGCCAAGACCAAGTCCATCGTCGCCCTTGGCAAGGAGCTCTGCGAGCGCTTCGACAGTGAGGTTCCCGGACGCCTCGAGGACCTCGTGACCCTGCCTGGTGTGGGCCGCAAAACGGCCAACGTCGTGCTCGGAAATGCTTTCGGCGTGCCTGGCGTCACCGTCGACACCCACTTCGGACGCCTGGCCAGACGCTTTCGATGGACCGAGCAGACCGACCCGGACAAGGTCGAAGCCGAGGTTGGAGCGCTCTTTCCGCGTCGCGACTGGACGATGCTTTCTCACCATCTGATCTGGCACGGACGGCGCAGGTGTCACGCCAGGAAACCGGCGTGTGGCGCGTGCCCCATCGCCCGCTTGTGTCCGTCGTACGGCGAGGGGCCGATAGATCCAGAGGTCGCGGCCAAACTGGTGAAGGACATTCCATGACGCGCCCGATGGGGGCCGTCGTTGTTGTCGCTGTGGTGGTGCTTCTAGCGGCCTGTGCGTCGTCCGACGACGGCGCGGGAGCCCGCGTCAGCTCAACCACATCGTCCGAAGTCCTGCCGACTGAGTCGAACCCCGTTACCGCCGACATCGAGCCCTGCCCTGGCGCGAAGACTGCCCAGCCGGTTGATGGGGGCCCGCCCGACCTACGACTTCCGTGCCTCGGCCCTGGGCCCGATGTGAACCTTGCCGAGCTACGAGGCCCGCTTGTCGTGAACGTCTGGGCCAGTTGGTGCGGGCCGTGTCGCGACGAGATGCCCTGGCTGCAGCGGCTGCAGGAGTCGAGTGACGTCGACGTCCTGGGCATCGATGCCGAGGACCAGAGCGGAGCTGCAGCTGCGCTTCTGGATGAACTCGGAGTCAGCTATCCGTCGCTCTTCGACCCCCAGAACGCCATTGCCTCTGAGGTAGGCACCAACAACAAACCGATATCTCTTCTCATTTCGGCGTCCGGAGAGGTGGTGCAGACCGAGCTCGGCCCGTTCACGTCGTACGACGACTTGGTCGACAGCGTCGAGGAGCATCTCGGGGTGACGGTTCAGTGACTCCGCCGAGCTGGCTCGAGCCGCTCCGACGAGCGCTGCCTGACGTGAAGGTTCACGACCTCACGCGCTTTCCTGCACCGGCGGACAGCAATCGCAGATCCGCGGTTCTGGTGCTCTTCGGAGAGAACGAAGATGGCGAGCCGGACGTCTTGCTCATCGAACGCGCTCATGACATGCGCTCGCATGCTGGGCAGCCGGCGTTTCCCGGTGGGCGTATGGATGACACCGACGACGGCCCAGTGGCTGCAGCGCTGCGTGAGGCTCAGGAAGAGACCGGTCTCGATCCAATGGGAGTGGACGTCCTCGGCGTACTCCCTGACCTCTATGTCCCGCCAAGCGACTTCTCGGTCACACCAGTCGTCGCTTGGTGGCGCGAGGCCTCTCCGGTAAGTGTCGTGGACACCGCCGAAGTGGCATCGGTGCATCGCGTCACGCTCCGTGAACTGACTGATCCGGATAGGCGATGTCGGGTCCGTCACCCCAGCGGCTTCGTTGGCCCGGCGTTTGAAGTTCGTGGCCTCCTTGTGTGGGGCTTTACCGGGGGATTGCTCGATCGGCTGATTCACTTAGGGGGGTGGGAACGTCCCTGGGACCCCTCGCGCGTCGTGCCTTTGCCGCCGCTGCCAGGTGAACGGGACGATCCGGTGGTCGGAGAGGAGGCAAGCCCGTGAGCGCGATCGACGTCGTGCTGCTCGTGGCCGCAGTTCTCTTCGCCATCACCGGGTGGCGTCGTGGCCTGGTCTACGGGCTGCTGTCCCTGATCGGCTTCCTCACCGGCGCCGCGGTTGGCCTGTGGGTCGCTCCGTTGGTTGTCGAGTCCTGGCAGGACGGATGGTTCAAAGCGCTCGTCGCCCTTCTGATCGTCTTTCTCTGCGCAGCCATCGGGCAGGCGCTCGTCGGAATGATCGGTCGTCGGCTGCAGGGTGCCGTGACGTGGGGCCCGCTCGTCAAACTGAACAACGTCGGCGGTGCGTTGCTGTCAGTCTTCACGATGCTGCTGATCGCGTGGTTCGTCGCCGGGATCTACGTCTCCGGCAACTCGAACTCCATAGCGCGAGATGTGCGGCACTCACAAGTGCTCAGCGCCTTCGACAGCCTCATGCCCTTCGAGTCGTACATCGTCGGTGGCCAGATCGAGGCGATGTACAACAACTCCGGTTTCCCCACGGTGTTCAAGGGCCTCGGTCCCGAGCCGGTCGAACCGATCGATGCCCCAACGTCTCGGATCCTTCGCCGCGAGGGCGTAGTCATGGCGGCTGCCGAGACAGTGAAGGTCTTGGGCGAAGGGCGCGAGTGCAACACCGGCCTCGAAGGCTCCGGCTTTGCGATCGCACCTGGTCGGGTGCTCACTAATGCGCATGTCGTTGCAGGCACTGACACGTTGGAAGTCGTCACCGCCGAGAACGGTCACACGTACAAGGCCAAGCTCGTGTACTTCGACCCCGATATGGACCTTGCCGTCCTCGACGTCCCAGACCTGCCGGTCGAACCATTGACGTTCGCGAGCGGGGCCGACCGTGGTGAGAGCGCGGCCGTACTCGGGTACCCGGAGAACGGTGGGTTGCAGGCAACGCCAGCCCGGGTGCGAGGACAGTTGAGTGCTCCTGGACGCGACATCTACGGACAGGGCACGGTCCTACGTGAGGTGCTCGCGCTTCGCGCCGACGTTCGTCCCGGCAACTCCGGTGGTCCTGTCGTCGACAGCAACGGCGACGTGATCGGGGTCGTGTTCGCGGCGTCCATCGACCAGGAGGACACCGGTTACGCGATGACCTCGCGCCAGGTGACCAACGCGGTCGACGAAGGCATGCGAGCGCGATCGGCGGTCAGCAGCGGCGACTGCACCTGACCGCTGGTCAGCGGTC
Organism: Actinomycetes bacterium; assembly: GCA_036274415.1. Lineage (GTDB taxonomy): Bacteria > Actinomycetota > Actinomycetes > JAHEKZ01 > JAHEKZ01 > JAHEKZ01. The sequence continues at coordinate 4,632 of DASUFV010000233.1, read as the reverse complement.
GGGCTCTGGGTCCTCCAACCAGTGCACGAGCTCGTTCGTGAACCGGTCGGGATCTTCTTCATGCGGAAAGTGCCCGACACCCTCGAGCAGACGCCAGCGGTAGGGCGCCTCGACGTAGCGACTGGATCCCTGCGCGATGGACGCGGGGAAGCAACCGTCGAGCGAGCCGTGCACCTGCAGCACCGGTGCGGTGACCGGATCGCGTAGCCGCTTGCGGAAGCGCGCACCATCGGCTCGGACGATCGAACGTACGAACCAGCGGTGGTACTCAGCAGCGCAGTAAGCGGTGTTGCCGCGGGCGAAAGCCCGCCGATAGGTAAACGCCGTGGGGAGGTCGGGCCAGCCCGGCGCAGCCCATTGGTGGAGCAAGGCGTCCACCCTGCTCGAGCTGGCGCCGCGAAAGGTTCGCTCGGGTAGCCACGGTGGCTGCATGGCCCAAAGGCTCCGCGTTCCGCTCGGTCGTCGAAAGAGAGCCGACCGCAAGCGCAGCGGGTGGGGAGCGCCGACGACGGCGAGCCGCCGAACCGACTTGGGTTCGTAACAGGCCAGCGTCCAGGCGACGAGGCCTCCCCAGTCGTGCCCAACCACGATCGCATCGCGTGCTCCCAGTGACGCGATGATCGATGCGACGTCGCCCGTGACCGATGGCAGGTCGTACCCACGAGGCGTGTGGTCGCTGCCGCCGAAGCCACGGAGGTCCATGGCGACCGCCCGGTACCCAGCAGCGGCAAGCGCTGGAAGCTGGTGCCGCCACGTCCACCAGAACTGAGGAAAGCCGTGCAGCAACAGCACGAGTGGGCCATCGCCCATCTCGGCAATGTGAAACCGCGCTCCTCTGGCAGCGACGGTCCGGTGCTCCCACGGACCGGTGAGAGCTACTTCGCTCGGAGAGCTCATGCCCTGCTGGGGTCCGAGTTGACAGGTGAGCGAACGGTTTCGGGAACCGGTGGTGTGTTCGGTGGCAGCGACTCGACGATCTGTTTGGTGCGCTGGATCTCAGCCTTCGCGCGTTCTGGGCCACGGGCTTTCTTGACCTGCAGGACGCCAACGCCGATCAGGATCGCTGCTACGAGCAGATAGGCACCAGCGATGATGAGGAACGACGCCCAAACAGGTAGGTCGGCAACCTCGACCAGCACGTAGACCAGACAGAACGTGACGAGCAGCCAGACCATCGCCAGCAACACAGCGGCGATGATGAACAGGATGCTGCCGGACGCCCCCCGCTTGAACGACTCGCGCATCTCGGCCTTGGCCAGCTCGATCTCGTTGCGCACCAAGGTGCTGAGCTCGCTCGTGATGCCGGCCACGAGCGTGCCGAGACTGGGGCGTTCCTCGGTCATCAGTCCTCCTGCTGCATGCCTGGCTTTGCTGGCCGGTTCGACACCACTGTCTACCCGATCTTGTCAGGTCTCAGACACGCCGTCAGGACGTGCTTCGCTCATCTGCTCGGAAAGGCGGTATGAGCGGTCACGCGATCTCAGGATGATCGTCGCCAGAGCGGCAGACACGAGAGAGCCCATCAGCACGCCAGTCTTGGCTGTGCTGAGGCGGTCGGCGTCCCCGGCGAAGGCAAGCTCGGCCATGAGTAGCGCGACTGTGAAGCCGATTCCGGCAACCAGACTGAGGCCGACCATGTCGATCCAGCGCAGACTTGGGTCCAACTGGGCACGAGTGAACCTCGCGGTCAGCCACGTTGCCCCGAATACTCCGACGAGCTTGCCCACCACGAGGCCGACGATCACACCGATCAGTAGGGAGCGCTCGGTTGAGTTGGTCAGTTCGCTGATGCTGAAAGCAACACCGGCCGACAAGAAGGCAAAGACGGGGACGGCCACTCCTGCTGAGATCGGGCGCATCCGGTGCTCGAGTCGTTCCGCGGGCGCCTGATCCTCGCCATCGTCGGCTCGAGCTCGCGTCAGGAGACCCAGCACCACTCCCGCGACCGTGGCGTGCACACCCGACGCCTGCATCATTGCCCACGTGGTGACTGCCAGCGGAACGTACATCCACCATGCCGTGATGCGCGCGCGTTGTAGCAGCAAGTAGCACGCCATCAGTGCCACCGCGATGAGCAAGGGCACAACGCTCAGGTCATCGGTGAACAAGACCGCAATGACCGTGATCGCGCCCAGGTCGTCGACGACAGCCAGAGTGAGCAGGAAGGCGCGTAAGGCTGGCGGCAGATGAGAACCCACGACGGCAAGCACCGCCAAAGCGAAGGCAATGTCAGTTGCCATTGGAATGGCCCAGCCGGCTTGCGCCTGGTCGTCCCCTGCGGTGATGACGAGGAAGATGAGCGCGGGCATGATCATTCCACCGAGCGCCGCAAACACGGGCAGCACGGCTTGCGACGGCTCCCGCAGCGTGCCGACCACCAGCTCGCGCTTCAGCTCTAGCCCGGCCACGAAGAAGAAGATGGCGAGAAGTCCATCGGCCGCCCACTCCTCGAGAGTGAGGTTCAGCTGGAGGACGTCAGGACCCACGACGTAATGCTTGAGGTCCTCGTACGCCCCCGACCATGCGGAGTTGGCAAGGACGAGGCCGACCACTGCGGCGATGAGGAGCAAGGCTCCGCCGACCGTCTCTTGGCGAAGCGCATCAGCGATGAAGGTGCGCTCGCGGATCGGAAGGCGACCGAAGAGAACGCGCCTCTGGCCTGGCGTGGGCATTGGACCTCCTGAACGATCGTCCGCTGTCATTCAGGCGAGGTCATTGGTCGTCGTCGGAGCCCTTGTCCAACTCGTGCGCGACGAGGTTCATGACGCTGGGATCGGCGAGTGTCGTGACGTCACCGAGCTCGCGGTGCTCTGCGACGTCCCGCAACAACCGCCGCATGATCTTGCCCGAGCGAGTCTTGGGCAGCTCAGGAACAACCATGATCTGTCGAGGTTTGGCGATCGGCCCGATCTCGTGCGAGACGTGTTGGCGTAGTTCCTGGACGAGCGCGTCACCGTGCGCTTTGTCGTCCGCCACATGGCCTCGAACGATCACGAATGCCACGATGCCTTGCCCGGTCGTCGCGTCCGTCGCACCGACGACGGCCGCCTCAGCGACGGCGGGATGGGACACCAGTGCGCTTTCCACTTCAGTTGTCGAGATGCGGTGCCCCGAGACGTTCATCACGTCGTCGACTCGTCCAAGCAGCCACAGGTCGCCGTCCTGATCCTTCTTGGCTCCGTCGCCGGCGAAGTAGATGCCGTCGAAGCGTGACCAGTAAGTGTCCTTGTAACGCTGGGGGTCGCCCCAAATCCCGCGGAGCATGCTGGGCCACGGCTCGGTCAGCACCAGGAAGCCACCGCCTCCGTTCGGGACCGGGGTTGCCGAACCGTCGACGACGTCCGCACCGATCCCCGGGAGTGGGCGCATCGCGGACCCAGGTTTGGTGGCGGTGACGCCGGGCAGTGGGCTGATCATGATCGTGCCGGTCTCGGTCTGCCACCAGGTGTCGACGATCGGGCATTGATTCGCACCGATGTGCTCGCGGTACCACATCCACGCCTCGGGGTTGATCGGCTCTCCGACCGACCCCAAGAGCCGCAGTGACGACATGTCGAACCCTGCTGGGATGTCGTCACCCCACTTCATGAAGGTCCGAATGGCGGTCGGCGCGGTGTAGAGCAACGACACTCGGTACTTCTCGACGAGCTCCCACCACCGGCCTTTGTGCGGCGTGTCCGGTGTCCCCTCGTACATCACCTGCGTCGCACCGTTGGCCATCGGCCCGTAGACGATGTACGTATGCCCCGTCACCCAACCGACGTCTGCTGTGCACCAGTAGACGTCTGACTCCGGCTTGAGATCGAAGACGTTGAAGTGGGTGTAGGCCGCCTGGGTCAGGTAGCCGCCGGTCGTGTGCAGGATGCCCTTGGGTTTTCCGGTTGTCCCGGACGTGTAGAGGATGAAGAGCGGATGCTCGCTGTCGAACGCCTCCGCATCGTGCACCTCGGACTGACGTCCGACGATGTCGTCCCACCACAGGTCACGAGAGTCGTTCCACTCGACGTCCTGACCGGTGCGACGAACGACCAGGACATTGGTCACGCTCGGAGACGCGCTCACTGCCTCGTCCACTGCGGGTTTGAGCGCCATCGGCTTTCCGCGTCGGTATCCACCGTCTGAGGTGATGACCAGTTTGGCTTCGGCATCGGCGATTCTGCTGCGCAGGGCCTCTGCCGAGAAGCCGCCGAAAACCACCGAGTGCGGTGCCCCCACTCGAGCGCACGCGAGCATGGCGATGGCGGCTTCGGGAATCATCGGCAGGTAGATGGCCACCCGGTCACCGGCTGTGATGCCCAGCTCGGTGAGCGCATTCGCCGCCTTTGCTACCTCGCGTTGAAGATCGGCGTACGTGACCGTCCGGGTGTCACCGGGTTCTCCCTCGAAGTGGATCGCCACGCGGTCGCCGAGCCCGGCCTCGACGTGCCGGTCGACGCAGTTCACCGCAACGTTGAGGCGTCCGCCGACGAACCATTTGGCGAAAGGCGCGTCTGACCAGTCGAGGGTCTGCGTCCACGGCGTCTCCCAGCGCAGTCGGCGTGCCTGCTCCTCCCAGAACGCCATGCGGTCCGCATCCGCCTCGTCATACATCGTGCTGGTGGCGTTCGCCTGCTGCGCGAACGTGCTCGGGGG
>DASUFV010000232.1:0-5534 GCA_036274415.1 Actinomycetes bacterium | reverse complement strand
GACTCCGGGTCATCGAGCCAGAAGTCGAACCGCGAGTGCACGATGACTCGCAGCGGCTCAGTCGCGTCGATGAGCTCAGAGATGTGCGGGGCGTCAGCCGGCAGTGGACGAGGTGGGATCGGTGTGCCGGCGTCCGCTTCGAGCGCCCGCGCCAGAGCGTCTCCCAGGTCACGCCCCACGTCCGCGGACGACGTTTGCGTCTGCGCCGCCAGCAACACCTCGCCGTTCTCACGCACGAGCGCAGGCCATGCCATCGGCAACAAGGTGCACAGCGTCACCTGACGTTCGGATCCGCGCGGTCTCAGTGGTGCGGTCGCGGCGGGAACCATGTCATGCATCGCCACCCAGTCGGGCTCGGACGCCATGCCGGCGAACGGCCGGACCGCCCGACGAGCGGGAACCGCAGACGCTTTGCCGTGACACGCCTTGTACCTGCGCCCGCTGCCACACGGACACGGCTCGCGCCCGCCGACCACCGGGATGTCGGCGTCCGCTTGGGGTTCACGCTTGCGCGCATCTGCACTTGCCCGCCGCTTTGCCACGCAGTGGACCTTAGTCGCCGGTGCGCTCCGCTGCCGTCCCGCCCGTGATGCGGTCGACCTCTGCGATCACGTCGTGCGGGCGATTCGTGATGATCGCGTCGACGCCGAGGTCGCAGAGCATCGCAACGTCGTCGGCGTCGTCGACCGTCCAGACGAACACCCGCGACCCGGCGTTGTGCACGCGCTTCACATACCGCGGGTGCATCCTCACTACGTCAATGCTTGGCCCGGACACGCGGACCCCCTTGGGCAACATCCCACTGCGATAGCTGACGGGGATGCGCTCCATCAGCAGGACGAGCGGCACTCCTGGGGTGAGCCGACGGACGCGCCGCAGCGCCAGTTCGCTGAAGCTCATGACGGTCACGCGCGCTTCCTCCGTTGGAACCCATCCGTCCAGGCCGAACCGTCGAAGCAGTTCGACGAGCGTGCGTTCGACCAGACCTGCGTACCGCGTCGGGTGCTTGGTCTCGACCATGAGCTGGACGAGGCGTGGCGAATCGACCACGAGCTCGAGCAACCGCTCGAGCGTGAGCACCTCCGACCGATCCGCGGAGACCTGGTCGGGGAGCTCGGCGGTGTCCGACCCAGGCTGCCAACCGCCGAAGTCGAGTGACTGCAGATCGGCCAACTCGAGAGTCGACAGCACTCCTGCCCCGTTGGAGGTGCGGTTGATCGTCCGGTCGTGGACGCACACCAAGTGGCCGTCCGCGGTGAGCCGCACGTCCGCCTCCAACCCGTCGGCGCCGTCCTCGATGGCGCGCGTGTACGCAGCCAGGGTGTGCTCGGGAATTCGCTCGGACGCCCCACGATGCGCGATCACCAGCGGTCGCGCGCGGCCTGCTGGCCCGGGCGTCATGGCAGACATGCTGACAGCGTCCTGGCCCTACCGGGCAAGAAGCACGCCGGGATTGAACAGCCCGTGCGGGTCGAGTGCGTCCTTGACCCTTCGCATCGACCGGAGCTCGGCCTCGCTCCGTGAGAGCGGCAGGTACGCGGTCTTGGCCCTGCCGATGCCGTGCTCGGAGCTGATCGAGCCAGCACGCTCAGCGACTGCATGCAGCACGTGGTCGGTGACCGACTCGTCGTCCGCGGCTGGCCCGGCGACTTGGATGTGCAGGTTGCCTTCGGCCAGGTGTCCGAAGGTGAACACCCGATGCGGGGCGACAAGCGCAGGCAGCAATGCCACGAACTCGTCGAGTGCGGGTCGAGGCAGTGCGATGTCGAGTGAGTGAATCATCCCCAAGGACGCCGCCGCCTCTGGCTGTCGTTCGCGATAGGCCCACAACCGACGATCGACCGCCGCATCGGCGTCGGCGCTCAGAACCGGTTCATGCGCGGTCTCGAGCAGTAGGTAGTAGGGCCACCGGTCCGCCACCGGGTGCGGCAGCTCGGCGAGCTCACACACGAGCCGCATGCCCGTGTCATCCATGTACTCGACGGCCAGCACCTCGTCGGACGGCGCCGCCGCGTCGACGACTTGCAACGCATGTTCCAGCGTCGGGACTCCGACCAACGTCGTGACGCGGTCGGCTGGCAACGGTGGCTGTAGCTGGACGCGGACGGCAGTGATGACTGCGAGTGTTCCCTCACTGCCGACCAAGAGTCGGGTGACGTCGAAGCCGGCGGAGTCCTTGGGCAACCCATCGAGGTGACTGAGCACCGACGCGTCGGCGGTCACTGCCTCGATGCCGGTCACGTTGCGGCGAGTGTCGCCGAAGCAGACCACGCGAACGCCGCCTGCGTTGGTCGCAACGGTGCCACCGATTGTCGCGCTGTCACGAGCGGCGAGGTCGACGCCGTACGTCAGTGAGTGTCGCGCTGCGAGGGACTGAAGATCGGCGATGGTGGTGCCGGCGCCTACCGTGACCTGCCGCCGCGTTTCATCGACTACGCCAGCCGTCGTGAGGCGCAGCGTCGAGAGCACGACGGCGTCCGCCACGGACGGGACCGAGCCGCCGACGAGACCGGTATTGCCACCCTGAGCGACGATTGGGACCCCAACGGCAGCGCACACACGCACGACCTCGGACACTTCGTGAGTGGTCTGCGGTCGCACGACTGCGAGTGGCGTCGACGACCAACGACCAGTCCAGTCGTGACCGTAGGTTGCCGATGCGTCGGGATCGGTCAACACGTGATCGCCGCCGACCACGTCGCGCAGTGCGCCGATGACTGCGTCGCTCATCGGCGACTCACTTCAGCAGCCGTGACAGTCGACGGTCGGCCAACGGCTTTCCGCCCGTCTGGCAGGTCGCGCAGTACTGCAACGAGGAATCGGCGAACGACACCTCACGAACGACGTCACCGCACTCGGGGCACGTCTCACCGGTGCGTCCGTGCACCCGCATCGCGGCGCGTTTGCCGTCCTTCAGCTCGGACGCCGGCAGGCCCGCTGAGCGAGCGACGGCGTCGCGCAGCGTCACTCCGACGGCCTCGAAGAGCCGGGCGCGTTGCGATTCGTCAAGCCGCCCGCTCGTGGCGAAGGGGGACAGCTTGGCCACGTGCAAGATCTCGTCGCTGTACGCGTTGCCGATGCCGGCGATCACCGACTGGTCTCTGAGCAAGCCCTTGATCTGCGCACGCGCATGGGCGTCCAGGATCTCGTCGAACTGCTCACGCGTCAGAGTCAGTGGCTCAGGGCCAAGCCGTGCAACGCCCGGCACTTCGTCTGGTGACCGCACGACGTAGACCGCCAGCCGCTTCTTGGTGCCTGCCTCCGTGACGTCGAGCCCGGAGCCATCGTCGAGGTGCAGTCGCAGCACGAGGGGTCCTTTGCCTGGCTTCAACGGAGCTGACGGCAGCTCCTCTCGCCACCGCACCCATCCCGCGCGCGACAAGTGGATGACGAGATGGAGACCGTCGACGTCGATGTCGACGAACTTGCCGTGCCGTGCGACTCCGGTGATGGTCAGGCCGCCCAGCGACGTGACCGGTGGGTCGTAGGTCTTGAGTGCTGCGATGCCCGCGACGTCAACCCGTGCAACGACGCGTCCCACCAGACGTTCACTGAGGAAGTCGGTGAGCGCTTCGACCTCAGGCAGCTCGGGCATGCGCCCATTCTTGCCGCGGGTGGTTCACGAGCGCACTAGAGACAGCTCGACTGCTTCTTCGTAGAGCTCGTCACGGACGTCCGGATGTGCGGCGTGGTCGATGAGGTTCAGTGCCTGCTCCTCCTGTGAGCAGCCCCAGATCTTGGCCACCCCCTGCTCGGTGATCACCGCACTGTGCTGGAACGACGTCACCGGCTCGTCCACCATCGGGACGATCGTGGACGCGTCGGCCTTTGCGTGCCACGACGGCATTGCGATCAATGCCATGCCCCCGACCGAGTGCAGCGCCCCGACGATGAAGTCGGTCTGACCGCCGAAACCGGAGTAGATACGGCCGCGGATCCGGGATGCATTCGCTTGCCCGAACAGGTCGACCTGCATCGCAGCGTTGACCGACACCATGTCGTGGTGTTGGGCGATCTCGGCCGGGCTGTTGGTCGTCTCAGTGCGTCGCATCTGAACGGCTGGGTTGCGATCCATCCATTCGTACAGGCGATGCGAGCCGAAGGCGAAGGACGCGGTGACCGGGACGTCGGGGTCAAGCGATCCTTCATCGTGCAGCGTGAGCACTCCGTCGCTGACCATCTCGGACCAGATCTTCAGTCCGCGGCGCTCTGCGAGGCCGGGGAGCACCGCATCGGGAACTGCTCCGATACCGAGCTGAAGCGTCGCGCCGTCGCGAACGAGTCGTGACACTCGCTCGCCGATGGCTTGTGCCTTGTCGTCGGGCGAGCCAGCGACGTGATCTGGGAGCGGTTGCGCTGCCTCGACCAGATAGTCGAAAGCGTCGACCGCCATCTCGCCGTCGCCGTACGTGTACGGCATGTGCTCGTTCACCTGTCCGATCACCACACCGCCTGCTGCTCGACACTCCTCTATTGCGGCCGGCATCACGTTCACCTCTGCACCGAGCGAGACCTTGCCGTCGACAACGCGCGAGACATGCGCGAGCACCGCGTCCGGACGCAGGCTGTCCCGAAACAAGACGGGGACAAGTGACAGCCGGGCAGGTAGGTAGCGCAGCCGAGGAGAGGCGCGCATGCCCGGGCCAACGAAGCAGGTTTCGAGCGTGACGCCGTCGCGGTCGGGGATTCCCGGCTGTGCGTTCAGCACCCACACTCGCCACGTGGCGAGTTCGGCGTCCAGGGCAGCGAGGGTCGACCAGGGCGTAGCGGAATTGCCGCTCACCACGACTCGTGGTGTCGAGCTGTGCGCGGCAACGGCCTTGGCCGCCGTCGCCGCACCGACCCACCGCACGTGCACACCCTAGGTGCGCCAGGTTCACCCACATGGGCGAACACAGCCACCAAGCGCTGACCGATGAATGTGGAGAACGGCGCAGCCGGTGCCACGCGAGGGGGTGGCATCGACCGCGTCGTTCCATTCGTTAACCCCCACCGACCCCATTTGGATGCAACAAACCTTGACCCCATTTGGATGCAACGACGCGTTGGTTCCGTCTTAAGGAACTTTTGCAGAGTCATCCGGCTCGAGACGCGGGGAACTACAGAAGGCCGGGATGCGGAATCAGACACTCGGCGGCGAACAGCTCGGGCTCGCTCGCGCAGTAGAGGTCGTGCTCGCGGACGCGCCATCCGGCGTCCAGCAGCCACGGAACGACCGCTGACATTCCTGGTGCAGCCAACATCGTGTCGCCCGAGGCGAGCGCACAGACCGCGCGGACGGCGTCCCTGATGTACGAGGCCTCCACGGTTGCGAGGTGCAGCAGCGTGAAGCGCGTCCGCGATCTCGACAGGCATCCAACCGCAACGGGAGTCGTTCCCTCGATCACGGCGACCGTTCGTGCCCCTGGACGAGTCGACCAGAAGCGGTACTGGTCGATACGGTCCCAGCCGATCCATTCGTCTTCCAGCCGCGCGGCCTCCGCGGCCTCCACGTCACGAACGGTGAGAAGTGTCGGCGGTAGTGCGGCTGGATC
>DASUFV010000231.1:0-2201 GCA_036274415.1 Actinomycetes bacterium | reverse complement strand
GCCGCTCACCCATCTGCAACCCACAGACCTGTCGTGGATCATCGCCGGATGGCTGACCTTCTTCTTCGTCAACAACACGCTCTTCTCGATGCTTGCCGACCCCGGTCGTACCTTCGCCGACGACTTCTTCGAGGACTTCGGCTACTACTTCTTCACCAACCTTGCGGTGCTGGCTGTCGCGCCGCTGGTCGTGTTCGTGTCGGCAGAACCGATCTACCTACCGCTGCTGCTCTTGCCGTTGTACGCCGTGCGCAAGACGGCGTCCATCTCGCGCGAAAAAGAACACCAAGCGCTTCACGACTCGCTCACGGGTTTGCCGAACCGCAAGATGATCCTCACCGAGCTGGGTGAACGCGTCGAAGCGGCACGACGCAAGCAGACCAGCGTCGGTTTCTGCCTTCTCGACCTCGACCGGTTCAAAGAGGTCAATGACACTCTGGGTCACCAGGTGGGCGACCGTTTGCTGGCCGTGGTCGCGCAGCGCATCCAGGGTGCACTGCGTCCCAACGACCTGGTGGCCAGGCTCGGTGGTGACGAGTTCGCGATCCTGCTCGATCCGGTACGAAACCCGGATGCAGCTGTCGAAGTGGCACACCGGGTGCGGCAGGCCCTCACCCGCCCATTCCATGTCGAGGGAATGCTGTTCGAACTGGAGGCGAGCATCGGTGTCGCGGTCTTCCCCGAGCACGGTGAAGACGTCGATCCAATCGTGCGGCGCGCTGATGTCGCGATGTATCTGGCGAAAGAGGAAAGAACTGGCGTCGAGCTGTACGTGGCTGATCGTGACCACAACTCCGCGAGCCGCCTTGCGCTGTTGGGCGGCCTTCGTAACGCCCTCGAGAACGGCGAACTGCGGGTGCATTACCAACCCAAGGTCTCGGTGAGCTCGGGGGCGGTCGTCGGAGTCGAGGCCCTCGTGCGATGGCACCACGCCCAGCGTGGCTTGGTGATGCCCGATGAGTTCATCCCGATGGCCGAGCACTCGGGGCTCATGGCGCCCCTGACGGAGTACGTGATCAACGAGTCGTTGGCGCAGGTCGCGCGTTGGCGCCAGGCTGGCCTTGAGGTGCCGGTCGCGGTCAACGTCTCGATGCGAGACCTGCACGGACGTGACCTGGTCGCCGTAGTCGCAACCGCACTCGAGCGCCATGATCTGCCGGCGTCCATGCTCGTGCTCGAACTCACCGAGCGGGTGCTGACCCGCGACTCCGGTGAGGTCAATGCCACGCTCAACGCCCTGCGCCGGATCGGGGTGTCGGCCTCGCTTGATGACTTCGGCACCGGCTACTCATCGATGGTGCTGCTCAAGCGACTTCCGATCTCAGAGATCAAGATCGACCGATCGTTTGTCTCGCGGCTGACGGCCGACCCCGGAGACGTGACAATCGTCGGATCGATCATCGAGTTGGCGCATGGCCTGGGCATGACCGCGGTCGCCGAAGGCGTCGAGTCAGAGCAGGTGTGGGACCTGTTGCAGAACCTCGGATGCGATGCCGTCCAGGGGTGGTACGTGAGTCGACCACTAGACGCTGACAACGCCACCGCGTGGTTGCTTCGGCACCCGTCACAACAGCGCGCTTTGCGCGTGCTGCGCGGAGGCGCTGAGAGGGCCGGCGGATCGGCCTGACCAGCTCGCCTCCGTAAGATGTCGGTGCTGTTCGACATCCACCTGGCGGGAGCCCCATGCCTGCGTTCGACCGCGACACCGTGGCGCACCTCGCGCGACTGTCACGCCTCGACCTGTCCGATGACGAGCTCTCTCACTTCGGTGAACAGCTCGATGTGATCCTGGCTGCCGTCGCGAGGGTGTCTGAGGTAGCCGCCGACGATGTTCCGCCGACCACGCATGCGGTTCCGGTGGTGAACGTCGCTCGCGACGATGTGGTGCGCCCCAGCCTGGATCGTGACGAGACGCTGGCCTCGGCGCCGGCGGCAGAAGACGATCGGTTTCGGGTGCCGCGCATCCTCGACGAGGAGGAGCAGTGAGCGACCTCACGCGCCTCAGTGCCGTTCAGATCGCGGAAGCAGTGGCCAACGGAGACGTGAGCGCGCACGACGTGGCCGTCGCACATCTGGACGAGATCGGGGCCACCGACGGCCAGATCCATGCGTTCTTGCATGTCGACCGCGACCAGGTCGTTGCCGACGCGGTTGCCGTCGACGACCGGCGCGCCGCTGGCGAGCCTCAGGGGTCCCTCGCG
>DASUFV010000230.1:0-3874 GCA_036274415.1 Actinomycetes bacterium | reverse complement strand
CCGTGCGACATCCGCGAGCCGGACCAGGTGGAGGCGTTCATCGGACGCGTCCTCGACGAAGGCGGCCGCATCGACGCCCTCGTCAACAACGCAGGCGGTCAGTTCACCGCGAACGCAGAGGACATCAGTCTCAACGGCTTTCGCGCGGTGCATCGACTTGCCGTGGACGCCGCGTGGTCGATCACGCGTGACGTTGCGACCCGGGCCATGATCCCGCAGCGGTCCGGAGGCGTTGTCTTCGTCGGGTTCAGCCCAAGGCGCGGGATGCCCCAGGCGGCGCACGGCGCTTCAGCGCGAGCAGCCGTCGAGAACCTGGCAACCGGGCTCGCCCTCGAGTGGGCGAGGTACGGCATTCGCACGAACTGCGTCAGCGTCGGCACCGTGGCCACCGAGGGCTTGGAGAAGTACGGCGACATCGTGGACGAGTGGCTCGAGACCATTCCGTTGAAGCGACTTGGTCGCCCCGAAGAGGTGGCCTCGGTGATCGCGTTCCTTTTGTCGGACGCCGCCAGCTATGTGACCGGCTCGATCGTCACCGTCGACGGTGGTGCCGACGCGTGGGGCGTCGGCGGCTATCCGCCACCCCTCGAACCCCCGCCCGATACCCTGGGCTGATGGAGCCTCCTAGTACCTGGGGGGCCGCGTGGATGGAAGTTCCGCGATGAGCCCCCTGCTGGTCAACATCTGCATCGTCTTGCTCTTCGTGCTGATCGGAGGCTTCTTCGCCGCCGCAGAGATCGCACTCGTCTCGCTGCGTGAGAGCCAGGTCGCCCAACTCGCCCAGAGCGGGGGGCGAGGCCGCTCGGTCAAACGCCTGCACGACCAACCCAACCGGTTCCTGTCCGCAGTCCAGATCGGCGTCACCCTTGCCGGGTTCCTCAGCGCCGCCTTCGGAGCATCGACGATCGCCGACGACGTCACGCCCGTGCTCCAGGACTGGGGGATGTCCGAAAGCGTCGCGAGTGCGGTGTCGCTGGTTGGCATCACCCTGGTCATCGCCTACCTCTCGCTGGTGCTCGGCGAACTCGCACCCAAGCGCCTCGCGTTGCAGCGCGCTGAGGGCTTCGCCGTGCTCGTCGCTCCGGTGATCGAGCTGATCGCGAAGATCTCCACGCCCCTGATCTGGTTGCTGTCCAAGTCGACCAACCTCGTCGTCCGGCTGGCCGGCGGAGACCCCGAAGCGTCTCGCGAGCAGATCAGCGAGCTCGAGCTCCGCGAGCTGGTCGCAGGACACACCGAGCTCGACGAGGAGGAGCGGCAACTGCTCGAAGAGGTGTTCACGGCCAACGACCAGCAACTGCGCGAGGTGATGGTGCCGCGCACCGAGGTCGACTTCCTGGACGCGTCAACGCCGCTGTTCAAGGCGCTCAAGGACGCGGCGAAGATGCCGCACTCGCGTTACCCGGTAGTGCGTGGTTCGTACGACGACGTCACCGGGTTCGTGCACGTTCGTGACCTGTTCGACCCCGAGCTGTCCGGCCGGTCGGTGCGGGTTGGCGAGCTGGCGCGTCCGGTACTGATGCTGCCCGGCACCAACCGCGTCCTGCGCGCTCTGCAACAGATGCGCCGGGAAGGTCAGCACCTCGCGATCGTCGTCGACGAGTACGGGGGCACAGCCGGAATCGTGACGCTCGAGGACCTGGTCGAGGAGATCGTCGGCGACATCCGAGACGAGTACGACGTCGACGAGCATGAGACGACCAGGGTCGGGGAGGTCGTGGAGGTTGACGGCCTGTTGAACATCGAGGATTTTCTCGACGAAACTGGGGTCGAGCTGCCCGAGGGCCCGTACGAGACGGCGACTGGCTTCGTGGTCAACCGCTTGGGCCGGTTTCCCCAGCCCGGAGACCGGATTCAGGTCGATGGGCACCGACTCGAAGTGGTCGAGGTCGACGGACGCCGTGCCTCCCGGATCCGCGTCACTCCCGCCGCGCAGGGCGAGCGCGTGGAGTAGGCGCGTCGAGGAATGGTGGCAGCGATCGTCGGGAAACCGATCTGAGAGACTCTCGCCATGTCGCAGTCACGTCCTCGGGTCTTCTCCGGCATGCAGCCAACGGCCGACTCGCTTCACCTCGGCAACTACCTGGGTGCCCTGACGCAGTGGGTCGCCATGCAGGACGACCACGAGTGCGTGTACTGCGTGGTCGACCAGCATGCGATCACCATGCCGCACGACCCCGAAGAGCTGCGCCGTCGCACGCGAGTCACCGCGGCGCAGTACCTCGCTGCCGGGGTCGACCCCGAGCACAGCGTGCTCTTCGTGCAGAGCCACGTAGCTGAGCACTCCCAGCTCGAGTGGGTGCTGGGGTGCATCACCGGTTACGGCGAAGCAAGCCGCATGACTCAGTTCAAGGACAAGGCCTCCCGGCAAGAGCTCGACCGCGTCACCGTCGGCCTCTTTACCTACCCGGTGCTGCAGGCGGCTGACATCTTGCTGTACGGAGCGGATCAGGTGCCGGTCGGAGAAGACCAAAGGCAGCACATTGAGCTGACGCGCGATCTCGCGCAACGTTTCAACTCGCGGTTCGGTGACACGTTCGTCGTGCCTGCCGCGCACATCGTGAAAGCGCGCGCGAAGATCCTCGACCTTCAGCAGCCCGACAAGCAGATGAGCAAGAGCCTCGGGGGTTCCGGCTGCCTATACCTGCTCGACGAGACCGCCGTGAACGTCAAGAAGATTCGATCGGCCGTGACCGACAGCGGTCGCGACATCGTCTACGACCCCGAGGCAAAGCCCGGCGTCTCCAACCTATTGACCATCATCGGCGCCCTCACCGGTCGCACGCCTGAAACCGTCGCCGATGAGTACTCAGGTCGTGGGTACGGCGACCTCAAGAAGGACGTCGGTGAGGCGTTCGCCGCGTTCGTCGAGCCGTACCAAAGGCGGGTCTGGGAGCTGATGGACAACCCGGATCTGCTCGA
Organism: Actinomycetes bacterium; assembly: GCA_036274415.1. Taxonomy (GTDB): domain Bacteria; phylum Actinomycetota; class Actinomycetes; order JAHEKZ01; family JAHEKZ01; genus JAHEKZ01. Next base: position 952 of record DASUFV010000230.1, on the reverse strand, counting down.
CAAGGTGCTCGCCGACGGAGCCGAGCGGGCTCGCATGCTCGCTGAGCCCACCCTGAGAATGGCCTACGAGCGCGTGGGCTTCCTGGCGCCGCGCCGGTGAGCAGATACGACGAGGGCTCCTCGTTGACCATTGGTGTTGCCCTCACCGTCCCCGAGCCCTGGGGCACGCAGCTCCAAGAACGCAGGGCGAGCTACGGCGACCCGTTGGCCTGGACGATTCCTACGCACATCACGCTGCTACCTCCCACGCAGGTTCAACGCGCGCGGGAATCGTCCGTGGACGATCATCTGACTGTGGTGGGATCGGCGACAAAGGCGTTCGACGTGCTCCTGCGGGGCACCGACACCTTTCGTCCAGTCACCCAGACGTCGTTCGTCGTGGTCGAAGACGGGGGCGATCGGTGCACTGCTCTCGCTGAGGCAGTGCGCACGGGCCCGCTCAGGCGCAAGCTGCCCTTCCCGTACCACCCACACGTGACGGTGGCGGCCGAACTCGCCGACGATGTGCATGATCGAGCCGAGCGCGAGTTGAAGGGCTACGAGCTGCTCTTCACCGCCACGCACTTGGAGCGCTACGAGCTGACCGAGCATGGAGTGTGGGAATCGGTCGCGTCCTTCTCACTCAGCCGCGGGTTGTGATCGCTCGGCTGCGACAGCGCATCACCACCGCAGCCAGGTGGACTTCACGACAGCCTGGGATCAGTGGCCTGCTGCGTACCTACGCGCGCGCGGACGGGTTGCGCTTCATGCGGTGGGCAGCCGCGATAGCCCTGTTCGGATATCTCGCGATCTTTCCTTTGCTTGTCCTTGCGTTCATTGCGTTCGGTATCGTGCTCGATCACTACCCAGGCATCCGGTCCGAGGTAGAGGACTTCCTGAAGGAATCGGTTCCCCTTCTGTTTGACCCAGCGGGTGGTGAGGCACCTGTCGACATCCAGGACGTCGCGCGGAC
>DASUFV010000229.1:0-3285 GCA_036274415.1 Actinomycetes bacterium | reverse complement strand
GAAGGCGGATGGAACGACGCATGGAGTGATGTCGCGAGCTTCCTGCCAAAGCTCGCTGCATTCCTGGTCATTCTGATCATTGGGTGGTTTGTCGCGAAGGCGCTGGCGAAAGCCACCGATCTGATACTGGAGCGCGTCGGCTTCGACCGTGCCGTCGAACGCGGCGGCGTCGCTAAGGCGCTCGAGCATTCGCGGTATGACGCCAGTGACATCGCGGCGAAGCTGGTCTTCTATGCGGTCTTGCTCTTCACGCTTCAGATGGCATTCGGAGTCTTCGGTCCGAACCCGGTCAGCGAGCTGCTGTCCGACGTGATCGCTTGGTTGCCGCAGGCGTTCGTAGCGATCGTGATCATCGTGGTCGCCTCCGCGATCGCGAGCGCGGTCAAGGACATCGTCGGCAATACTCTCGGCGGACTCTCGTACGGACGTCTCCTCGCGAACCTCGCTAGCGCGTTCATTCTCGCGCTCGGAATCATTGCCGCACTGGCGCAGGTCGGCATTGCGACTGCGATCACAACGCCGATCTTGATCGCGGTTCTTGCGACCATCGCCGGGGTCATCATCGTTGGAGTCGGTGGTGGTCTGGTGCAACCGATGCAACGCGTCTGGGCAGGTTGGATTCAGTCGATGGCAGAAGAGTCGACCAAAGTGCGCCGTGAGATCGATTTGAATCGGATGAGCCGAGAGAGCACGGCTGTGGGAGCAGGGACTCCAACAGGCGAGTCCCCCACCCAGAATCTTCCGCCAACGCGACCGATGCCGGGCGACCTCGCCTGAGCCACCGTCGAGGCTCAACGACAAGGGTCGAAGGGGATCAGCTCCCTGGGAATCTCGCCAGTCGCGATGGCATCCGCGAGGAGTCGCGCGGTCACGGGCCCAAGCACCATCCCCTCCATCGCGTGACCGCCTATGCACCAGACCCCGGGAGTGGCAGTCTGACCGGCGAGCGGCATGCCATCGACCGACACCGGGCGGGGGCCGACCCACTCGTCCTCTCGGTCATCGAGATCGACACCACGAAGCATTGGACGGGCGGCGTCCACCATGTCGCGGATACGTCGGGGGTCGAGCGGTTCGGACGGTCGCCGGAACTCCATGACGCCGGCGAAACGGAGTCGGCCCTGAATCGGGCTGGCCGCAACGTGGGCTTGGGGTAGGTAGACCGGGTCGGCGACCGTGACACCGAGTCTTGCTCGAAAGCTGTAGCCGCGGCCCGACCGCACCCGGACCCGGACGCCGTGTCGCCTGACCAGCGGGCTCAACCAGGCACCCGTCGCGATCACGACGTCGTCGAAGCGCATGATCCGGGGGCGCGCATCGTCGATCAGCACTTCAACTCCCGAGTGCGTGGAGCGCACCCCTCGCACTGAGCTGCCGATACGGAGAACACCGCCACGGTCAACGACGCTTTCGGCCAGCGACGTCATGAATGGTGCTGGGTCCACAAATCGTTGGCCCGGCAACGAGATACCGCCAACGACCGCAGAGGACAGAACCGGCGCAGCCGCACGTATGGCTGTCGCATCCAGGACGTCGTGATCAGTCGTGAGTCCGAGTGCTCGAAGCTCGTCGAGCCTCTTAGCGAACGCGTCACGTTCATCGGTCGACGTGAAGGCCACACGATGAGCGCACTTCGACGCTGCAGCCACCCCACCTGTTTCCAAGGCGTCGTACGCCGAAAGCGCACCGTTCGCAAGTGGCGCGAACGCCCTCATGGCATCACGCCAGTGCCTTCGCGTGCAGTGGCTGGCGAACCGCAGCAGGAAGCCGTAGAGCCCAGCGTCCGGTCGCAAGGGAACCGCCAGTGGCGAGGCCTGGTGAAGGAGGGCTCGCAACCCGTCGTGCAACGTCTCGGGATGAGTGAGCGGTGATGAATCCGCAGCCATCAGCCATCCGGTGTTGCCCCACGACGCACCAGCAGCTACCCGCTCGCGCTCGAGGACGGTGACCTCTACACCTTGTTCCTGCAGGAACCAGGCAGTCGCAAGTCCGGTGACTCCTGCTCCCACGACAGCCACCCTGCGTGCCATGCCGTCATCGTGCCCCAGCGAACGACACCCCTGCTCGGTAATGCCCGGCGGCAACTGGCTTGACAGCAGTGGCACGCTGTTGCGATGTCCAGTCTTCGGGTCACAACGCTATTCACCACGCCAGTGAAGGGCTTCGCCCTGCACTCACGAGAGAGCGTCGAGATCGATGACAACGGCGCGGTGGGAGACCGTGACTTCTTCATGGTCGACGAGCAGCTGTCACTGGTCTCCATCACGCGAATCGGCACGTTTGCGGCGTGGCAGGCCGATTTCGACCCCGCCTCAGGCACTCTGACGCTTCGGTCCGCCGATGGCGATTCGTTCGAGGCGCCCACGCCACTCGGACGTGAGGTGGTCGCACACTTCTTCGACGAGCGCAGGGTGACCGGACACGTGGTGGAAGGTCCCTGGAGCGACTGGTTGTCGGACGCAGCGGACCGCCGGTTGATGCTCGTGCGGGCAGCTGCGTCCGGTGGTGCGTACGACGAGCACCCGGTGACCCTGCTCGGAGAAAGCTCGGTAGCGGAGCTTGGCCAGCACGCACCCGGTGGCTCTCTCGATGCCCGACGGTTTCGAATGCTCATCGGGTTCGATGGTGCGGCAGCCTATGAAGAGGACACGTGGAATGGCCACCTCCTGAAGGTTGGCAGTGTGCAGCTCCGCGTCCGAGGGCCCGTGCCGAGATGCAACGCCACAACTCGTGATCCGGACTCCGGCGTTCGGGACGTCAAGACGCTTCGGCTGATCGAAGAGCACCGTGGACGGACGCCCAACGACTTCGGCATCGATCTGAACTTCGGGGTGTACGGCGATGTTGTCGCGCCAGGGACGATCACCATTGGGGACGAGCTCACTCTGGAGTGACGCGCCACGTAGCGTTTCCCATACCGCGCTGGCGGGTAGATCGCTCGCGGGCGCCCCGGGGTGAGGGAGGACCAGTGGATCCAGCGATTCAGCCGGTTCGCCGAGTCGTGGACGCGCCTCCGACGTCGGTAGCCGAGGTCCTCTCGAACGGCTGGCTGTACGCCACGTGGGTGGTCGGGGCCAGCCGCATTCGCGGGGTTGATCTCCACTGGCCGCAAGAGGGCAGCTCGATCGCGCACTCAGTCGGCTTGTGGCCGGCGTTGCTCTCGGACCGCACGTTCGTCGTTGCTGAGGACCTTCCCCGGCGCCTGGAACTCCGAGCTCGAGCCCTGCCCGTCGGGCAAGCGGATGTGGTGATCACGATCGATCCGGCCGACGGCTCCGATCAATC
>DASUFV010000228.1:0-6051 GCA_036274415.1 Actinomycetes bacterium | reverse complement strand
GTGTCGCGCGCACTCATCGATCCGGTCACTCGCATACCGTTCTTTCGTCAACTCGTCGCGGCGGTCGCCGCGGTGCCAGGCGTCGCGCGTGCCGGTGGGTCGATGAATACCCCTGTCGGCGGTGGTGCCAGTCTTGCCTTTCTCGACTTGCCCGGTGCGCCGCCCGCCCAGCCCGAGCCGGGTCCGGTGCCGTTCTGGAACTCGCGGATGGCGCTACTCAATGAGATCACGCCGGGATGGCTCGCCACCTACGGGACGGCGATCCGTGCCGGGCGCGACATCCACGACAAGGACGTGCAGGGAGCGCTTCCGGTCGCGCTGGTCAACGATGCCTATGTGCGCAAGTTCCTGCGCGGCCGGAACCCGATAGGAGAAACCGCTACTTTCGTAGAGGCTCCGCCCAGGACTATCGTCGGAGTCGTGAGCGACGCGGTGTACCTGTCTGTGCGTGATGGTGTGCGGCCGACTGTCTACATACCGCTGGCGCAACGCGAGGCTGCAGGGCCGACGGCCAATGTCACCATCAGCGTTCGTTCGTCCGAGGGGTCGCCCGTCCCGAGCAAGGTCGAAGGACTGGCACCTCGTGTGGCGGCTGCATTGACGGGGGTCGATCGCAGTCTCACGTTTACGTTCCGACCGCTGCAGGATCGGGTCGATGCATCGCTCACGCAGGAGCGCCTGGTCGCACTGGTCACGGGGTTCTTCGGCACGCTGGCCCTGCTGCTCGCAGGTCTTGGTCTGTATGGCGTCACGTCGTATGCGGTCACCAGACGACGCGCCGAAATCGGCATCCGAATGGCGCTGGGGGCCGAGCCGACTGGTGTCGTCCGGCTCGTGCTCGTGCGAGTATTCGTGCTCGTCGCCTTCGGCGTGATCATCGGCACGGCTGTGAGCCTGTGGTCATCACAGTTTCTTGCGAGTCTGCTGTACGACCTCCAGCCGCGCGACGTGGTGACACTGGTGAGTGCGGCCGTCACGCTGACTGTGGTCGGCGCACTCGCAGGGTGGCTCCCTGCCTACCGTGCCTCACGGATCGATCCGGCACAAGTACTACGGGACAGCTAACCGACGCGTGTCAGTCGCTGGTGCTTCGCGCTTGGTTCTTGGTCCGTCCCGGGTCCAGCGTCCTTGGTGCGCACGCACAAAGGACGAACGGACTGAGACTTCCCACCATTTGTCAAGCAGTGGCCGCGACAAAGTGTGAGGGGTCATAGAGCTGTCCTGTCGTGAGCATGGCGATGAGGATGCGGAGCCATCGATCAGCGACACTGCGGAGCGCTCGCGCATGACCGCTCCTTGGACAACGCACAGAACGCGTTTTCCACAGCTCCCACAAGACCTCTTCTCATCACCTCTTTTGAGAGAGGATGAAGAACACTGAAAGGGTACAAGGACGGACTGAACCAGGGCCCAAGGACGGACTGAGAGCCAAGGCCCAAGGACGATGGCTATACGCAATCTACAAGCGCTAGCTAAAACGTTCGCCAGTTGAAGGTCGTCAACGTCGGGTTGCCTGCGGTCAACACGGAGTTCTGCAGACGCCGGTCATAGAAGATGTTGAAGCCGCCGGTCGCCGCCACCTTGCCGGTCAGGATGGAGCCATAGAAGTCCACGCTCGAGCCCCCCAGCGAGGTCGTGGCATTGGGCGCGTAGACGAGAGCCGCCGATTGGGATCCGCCTGTGATCTTGATATCGCCGGTGCCGCCGTAGATGAACTGCAATTGGGTCGGGTCGAGTGACGGGTTCGAGACCCCGCCGCCTGTTAGATCGATCGGCGTCGTCTGGCCCTGCCCCGCGACTTTGATGATCACGGGACCGGAATCGATCACAATGTGGCCGCCACCCCCCAAGGTCAGGCTGTTGATCTCATAAATGCCGGCATTGAGGTGAACCGTGGTGGTGCCGTTAAGAGTGACGTCTCCCATCGAGACGATCGAGCTCGACGAAGGCGGCGAAATCGTGTAAGTACCGCCGCCACCCGAGCAGAACGCAGCGCCTGCCGGGCACCCGCCGTTGTTGAACATGACGCTGGTGGTCGGCGGCGGCGGGTTGATCGGCGGAGGCGTTGGAGGATTGATCGGTTGCGGGAGCGTGACGAGCCCGTCCTCGACGGTGCCCCAACCGGAGATCGTGGCAGCGGTCACGTTGTTCGTTGTGCAGTTGCCGACGCCTGCTCGTGGCGTTGAGAGCGTACCGTAGAGCGTGGTCGTGCCACCGTTTCCGTCAAGACCGCCGTTGGTGCCGACGTTGCCATCTGATTGAGAGATGACAGGAGCGCCTCCCACGAGCGGCGCGGCCGAGTCGTAGCTCTCGGTGGTTGCGCCACCCGCAAAGGACAGCGCATTGCAACCGTTGTACGTGGCAAACGCCGCGTAGCTGAACACGGGAACTGCCTGACGTTCGAGGATCGAAGAGACCTCAACCTGAGAGGCGCCCGATCCCGTCACGCGCCCCAACCCGACGATTTCCCACCTCTGCAGCGTCACCGGCAGCCCGGTGTAGTAGTCCGTCAGGACTCGCATCGACATGAGCGTTGCCCGCGCGGTGTATCCAACCGACGTCGTGTTGACGTTCAGCGCCCCTTGTGACGCCGCGATGAAGGCTGCACGAGCCGCCGCGGAGGGGTAATTGGACGCGACGGCGGGGTCGCTCGACAGCATGACGGTAGTGCCGTTGTAAGTCACGGGCGACACCGTCATGTCGTAGTTGGCGATCGGATCGGTCGCGCTGGCAACAGTGGGCGGCGCGTAGCCGTAGAGCAAGTGATTCGTGGCCGCGTGAACGCCCGACTCCGCACCATAGCGGACCTGCGACATGGAGGTGTAGCTCAAACTCGAGAACGCTTCGGTTCTGGCAACGGCTAGGAGCGACGACGTTATGATTGAGACCGCGAGCACCATGAGGAGCGCCATGACCAGCGCCACGCCTCGTTCGTCGGATCGTGTCATACAGAATCTCCGGGCCATACACTGATCTCCGCTCTACGAGTCTAGGGAAGCAGTGCCACGACGCTCGGGGGCACCGGTTGCACGCGGTTCAAGTAGTGGAGGCTTGCCAGTTGCCAGACGTTGACGACATTGCGCGGAGACACGTTCAAGAGTGCCTTGGTTACCGTCTGAAAGTTGTTGGTGATCGAATCGCGCTGCTGCGTCCGCACTGTCGTCATGATCGCGACGCCGATCACGTAGGTGGTGCCGGCGAATGTTTGCTCTTGATAGATGAAACACGGCGGAACCCCGCCACCAGGGTTCGGAGGGTTCGGGAGCAGGTTGTCGAGCAGAATCTGCTCGACCGTCGGCATGGGCTTGAAAGCTGCGTCGAACGCCATCACGTTGCGCAACAGTCGTCTGCGGGCGAGGTCGCACGTGTACTCCACGTACACCATGTTGCCGTCGCCGTTGATGTCGCCCAGAATCTTGAGCACGTTCCCGGTGGAGCCATTCAGCATCGTCGTAGGAATGACGCCAGCCGAGAACCCGCCTGTCGTTGACAGGCGTGCCCCCGCGTCGTGCGGGAGCATGAAGTTGGCCGTGATCTGGTTGGCGGCCGTGTCGACAGCCGCCAGCGTGACTGTTTCTTCCGTCGATCCGGTTCCGACGACAAGGCGCTCACCGACGAACATGCCGGCAGTCGAGCTGACCGCGACGGTCGTGACGCCAATGCCAACGGCTGCCGAGAGCGAGGATGGGGCGGGCAGTGAGATGCGCCCGGCTTGACCGACTTCCTGCTGGAGGAGCGCCGTTGCGTTGCGGACGCCGGAGTGCATGTCAGACCGGTTCGTCATCGTGGTGCTCAGTCGAGTCAGATCCATCGTTGCGCCGACAACGATGCCGGAGACGACCAGGAGGATGGACGTCGAGAGCATCAGCTCCACCAGCGTGAAGCCAGCTTCCTGCTTCATCACCTGAAGCTGCCGCGTGTTCCACATGTCAGGCACACATCCACCCTTCAGAACGGAAACGTCTTGAGCGCAGCGACGGTGGCCCGGGGCCTGAGCGCCCACGCGCCAGCCGATCGAGCCACTGTCGCCGTCACTGTGATCTGCTTGAGATTGGCTTGCGGGCTCGTCACCTGCCAGACGCGTTGGTAGTACCAGCCGTTGGGCGGGGCGCCGTTCGGAGATGGAATCAGCGCTCCATCGATATCCAGGTAGTCAACGTACGTCGCGACCGGCGCAGCAAGATTGACGCTGCCGCCGATGGTGAGACCACTGCCGCCGAGGTCGAGCGCGGGGAAGACCCTCGTGTCCGATGTTGTGTCTCCGTACGAGAGCGCCATCAACTGTTCCAGCTTGTCCTGCGCGTACTCGGCGGCGCGCGCCGATAGGTGGCCCTGGTTCTCGCTGGTCGAGAACGCCACGACGCCGAGGGGCAACAGGCCTGCGGCTGCGACGAGCACGATCATCAACGCGACCATCGTCTCCAGAAGGCTGAAGCCGGTTTCTTTCGAACGTAGCGAAGCGAGAGGTTTCAATCGGTTCATGTTGCCCTCACCGTGGTCTCCAGGCCGCAGTGTCATTTGGCGACGACCAGAACCGGATGAGCGGTGTCGACGTGACCGTGGTCGCGAAAACCCCAATCTCGTTGCGCAGGTAGAGCGCGTGCCGTGGATAGAGCAACCCGGCGGCATCGACCGGCAGTCCTCGCGAGTTGAAATTGATGCAGGATGTGTTGGCGATCGCCCCTGCCGCCGTCAGACCCGTGGTGCAGGGTGGCGAGAGAGCGATATCGACCTGGGTGTCCGGCGGCGGAGTCGCCAGCGTGCCAAACCCGAAGACCACCCCGGTGGACGTGCGCGTCGGAGCATCGTCGTTCACCCACGCAGCTGCGTTCTTGTCCCAGACCTGCAAGACATAGGAATTGCGGCCCAGATCAACGAAGACCCTTGCCCTGGTGAACCGGGATGAGGCGCGCATCTTGGCCAGCCCCACGAGATTGCGCACCGCGTCGGCGTCTTTCTTGAGCCGGTTGGCACTCAACGAGGTGTTGGTAATTGGGATCACCGTGGCAGTGACCACGCCGATGATCGCCAGGGCCGCCATGAGTTCGAGGAGCGAGTAGCCGTGCTGCCGGGACATCACGCAATGGACCGGTGCAGCCGGGATGCCAGTTGGGATGTCGTCTCACAACTCGCATCTGGTCAACGTGTTACTGGATGGTCGAACGACCGTTACACGCGGACCTCTGTTCCGAGCTTGGACACGATCTTACGGAATTTGCGCTGACGACATGGCAGGTGTCGTTCGCGCCTTTGGCTCGCCCCGCGCACGAGTCCGACGCGAGGAGCCAAAACCGGTTGGTGCTCTCGGTTTTGGCTCGACGTTTCTCGTTTTCTCACTCCGCTCGGGCGAATGCGCTTCGGGGCTGGTGAGTCTCGTCTCCTAATTGATCGGGACGCGCACCGTCAGCCCCTCCTGGACCAGTACCGGGACGACCGTGCCGGACGCTACCTGGACTTCGTCGCCTTTGGTCGCGAGCACCGTCCCGGCGCCGCCGACCACTGCGCCTATCGCCGCGCCGCTGCCTCCGCCGGCGATTCCACCCACGATAGCTCCCACACCAGCGCCCAGGCCGCCCTTCCTGACGTCTTTCCTCGTGCTTCCTTCAGCTTCGATCGTCACCGGCGCCGTTTGGATCCGGTGCGTCTCTTTGCGTGCGGAGAGGCGGTCGAAATGGAAGGCGAGCGCAGCTTTTCCTTTGACGCGCCCAGACTGTTTCACATCGGTGACCGACCCACTGAGCTCGGCGCCCTTGGGCAATACCGTCTGGCCCGACACGACCACGGGCTCGGACAGGGCTCCCCGAACGGGATCTTCGACCTTGCTCGTGTTCGAGGCCAGCGTGCTCAGGACCGTCACGTTGAGTTTCGTGCCGGCCGGAATCGTGACGTCGCGGAATTGCGGGGCCGGAGGCGCGGCCGGCTTTGGCGGCGGTGCCTCGGCGCGTTCGGCTGGTGCGGCCGCTGGTGGTGCGGACGCCGCTGGTGCGGCCGTTGTTGGTGCGGCCGCAGGTGGTGCGGGTGCCGCTGGTGGTTCGGCCGCTGGTGGAGCGG
>DASUFV010000227.1:0-6849 GCA_036274415.1 Actinomycetes bacterium | reverse complement strand
GGCGGGAGTGCTGGCCGAGGCGCTGCCCTGGCTCGAGGCGTTCGCGGGCGCGACAGTCGTGGTGAAGTACGGCGGCAATGCGATGACCGATCCGTCGTTGCAAGCGTCGTTCGCCGCCGACATCGTGTTCTTACGGCGGGTCGGGCTGCGGCCGGTGGTCGTTCACGGTGGTGGGCCGCAGATCTCGGCGATGCTCGACCGGTTGGGCGTCGAGACCGAGTTCGTCGGCGGCTTGCGAGTCACGACTCCTGAAGCCATGGACGTCGTGCGGATGGTGCTCACCGGCCAGGTACAACGTGACATCGTCAGTGAGATCAACCGCCATGGCGCACTGGCGGTCGGCATGTCTGGTGAGGACGCCCACCTGTTCACCGCCACACGTCTGATCGGTGGCGACGGCGCTGACTCCGTCGACCTGGGACAGGTCGGCGAGCTGACCGACGTGGACGCCGCATTCGTGAACACTGTTCTCGACGATGGGCTGGTGCCCGTCGTGTCGAGCATCGCGCGCGGCACGGACGGATCCACCTTCAACATCAACGCGGACCTTGCAGCGGCCGCACTCGCATCCGCCGTCGGGGCTCGCAAGCTCGTGGTCCTCACCGATGTCCCTGGCGTCTACGCGGACTGGCCCGACACGTCCAGAGTCATCAGCATGCTCACGGCAACCCAGCTGAAGCAGCTGATCCCTTCTGCGGCCGCCGGCATGATCCCAAAGCTCACCGCATGCTTGCAGGCGGTCGACTCCGGGGTGCCGCAGGCGCACATTCTCGACGGACGCGTGCCGCACGCGATGTTGCTGGAGATCTTCACCGACGAGGGTTTGGGAACTCTTGTCGTGGCAGACGAGGAGGCGTCATGACCATTGCCCGCACCAAGGCGGCCCGACAGCAACGCATCGTCGACCTGTTGGCCGTTCACGAGGTTCGGTCTCAGGGCGAGCTGGCCCGCCTGCTTGCCAACGATGACGTCGAGGTCACCCAAGCCACCCTGTCGCGCGACCTCGACGAGCTCGGCGCGGTCCGCGTGCGCACGGCGTCCGGCCATCTGGTGTACGCCGTGGCCCCAGAAGGCGGCTCTCGAGTCGTCGTCGCGACCAGCGAGGAGCACGCGGCGATGGAACGGCTGAGCAGACGGCTGGGGGAGCTGCTGGTCTCGGCGAACGCGTCCGCGAACCTCGTCGTGCTGCGCACTCCGCCGGGCGGAGCGCACTTCTTGGCGTCGGCGATCGACCACAGCCTGCTCAACGACGTGATCGGGACCATCGCAGGTGACGACACGGTGCTGCTCGTGACCAGCGCCCCGGACGGCGGCGCCGCCGTCGCCGACCAGCTGCTCGCCATCGCTGAGCGAGAGCGCACCGAACGCCCGGTGGTTTCGGTATCGATGAACTCCAACGAATGACGCGACGAATGATGCAGGGAGCACTCTCATGAAGGAACGGATCGTCCTCGCCTACAGCGGTGGATTGGACACGTCGGTGGCGATCGGCTGGATTGCTGAGGAGCGCGATGCCGAGATCATCGCCGTAGCCGCAGACGTCGGTCAGGGCGGTGAAGACCTGCAGACCATTCGACAGCGCGCGTTGGACTGCGGTGCTGCCGAGTCCGTCGTCCTCGATCTGAAGCAGGAGTTCGCCGACGACTTCTGTCTCCCTGCCATGCAGGCGAATGCCCTGTACATGGACCGGTACCCGCTGGTCTCGGCGTTGTCGCGTCCGGTGATCGTGAAGCACCTGGTGTGGGCCGCCAAGGAGTACGGAGCATCGACTGTTGCCCACGGATGCACCGGCAAGGGCAACGACCAGGTGCGCTTCGAAGTCGGGATCGGGGCACTGGCTCCGGACCTCGACGTGATTGCACCGGTTCGCGACTCGGGCATGACCCGCGACAAGGCGATCGAGTTCGCCGAGCGGAACAAGCTCCCGATCGACGTCACCAAGAAGTCGCCGTACTCGATCGACCAGAACGTCTGGGGTCGCGCGTGCGAGACGGGCTTCCTCGAGGACATCTGGAACGGCCCGATCGAGGACGTCTACGGCTACACCTCTGATCCGGCCAGTGGTGCGGAGCCCGACGAGGTCGTGATCGGATTCGAGCACGGCACACCGTCGACCATCGACGGCAAGCCGGTCACGATGCTGGAAGCGATCGAACAGCTCAACGCCCGGGCCGGAGCTCAGGGCATCGGCCGGATCGACATGGTCGAGGACCGCTTGGTCGGCATCAAGAGCCGCGAGGTCTACGAGGCGCCGGGAGCCATGACGTTGATCACCGCGCACCAAGAGCTGGAGAGCGTGACGATGGAGCGCGACCTGGCACGCTTCAAGCGCACTGTCGGCCAGCGCTGGAGCGAGCTGGTCTATGACGGGCTCTGGTTCTCGCCGTTGAAGCGCTCGTTGGACGGGTTCCTGGCGGAGTCGCAGAAGCACGTCACTGGTGAGGTGCGCATGACGCTGCACGGTGGACGCGCCGTGGTTACCGGTCGCCGCAGCGACGAAAGCCTCTACGACTTCAACCTGGCGACGTACGACACGGGTGACACTTACGACCAGACCCTCGCCAAGGGGTTCGTCCAGGTGTGGGGCATGCCGAGCAGGATCGCGGCCAGGCGCGACCAAAGCTCGGAGGAGATCATTGATGACTGATGCTTCCACGCAGGATGCATCGGGCACCCCGGACAGCACCGGTCCGCTTCGACTGTGGGGTGGGGCATTTGGTTCCGGCCCGTCGGACGCGCTCCAGGCGCTGAGCGTCAGCGTCCACTTCGACTGGCGGTTGGCTCCGCATGACCTGGCGAGCTCTCGGGCACACGCTCGAGTGCTGCATCGCGCGGGGCTGCTCGACGATAGTGAGCTGGCGCAGATGCTGAGTGCCTTGGATGGCCTCGAAGCGGACGTCCGCTCTGGCGCGTTCCGTCCGACTGTCGCGGACGAGGACGTCCACACAGCACTCGAGCGTGGGCTGATCGAGCGACTGGGCACGCTCGGCGGAAAGCTCCGAGCGGGGCGTAGTCGCAACGATCAGATCGCGACGGACCTGCGGCTCTACCTTCGTGAGCAGGCCCGCGTGCTCACCGACCTGATCATCGCGCTGCAATCGGCTCTTCTCGAGCAGTCGGAGCGACACATCGACACCGTTGCGCCAGGCTTCACCCACCTGCAAAGGGCACAACCGGTGTCCTTCGCCCACGAGCTGCTCAAGCACGTTCACGCGCTGAGCAGGGACGTCAGTCGCCTGCGTGACTGGGACGCCCGGGCGGCGTTCTCGCCTTTGGGCGCCGGAGCCTTGGCGGGCTCAACGCTTCCGCTCGACCCGCAAGGCACCGCCCGCGAGCTGGGCTTCGATGACGCTTGCGCCAACTCCATCGACGCGGTGAGCGACCGAGACTTCGTGGCCGAGTTCGGCTTCGCGACCGCCCTGATCGGAGTGCATCTGTCTCGACTGGGTGAAGAGGTCGTCCTCTGGACGTCGAAAGAGTTCGGTTGGGCGACGCTGGGAGACGCCTACGCAACGGGGTCGTCCATCATGCCGCAGAAGCGCAATCCAGATATCGCCGAACTGGCGCGGGGCAAGTCAGGCCGGCTCATCGGCAACCTCACAACCGTCCTGACGATGCTGAAGGGTCTGCCGTTCGCGTACAACCGTGACCTGCAGGAAGACAAGGAACCTGTCTTCGACAGCATCGACACGCTCACAGTGCTGCTCCCTGCGGTCGCAGGGATGATCGAGACGCTCACGTTCGATACCGACCACATGCGGGCGGCAGCACCAGCCGGTCACGCGCTTGCCACAGACGTCGCCGAGTGGCTGGTGCGCCAAGGAGTGCCTTTCCGTGAGGCCCACGAGATCTCCGGGGCGTGCGTTCGACTGTGCGACGACCGGGGAGTCGAGCTGTGGGACTTGACCGATGACGATCTGTCCGGCGTCTCACCTCATCTGACGCCCGACGTCCGCTCGGTGCTCAGTCTGCAGGGTGCGCTCGAAGCGCGTTCGGCGTTCGGCGGTACCGCACCGAGCCGCGTGGTTGAGCAGCTCGAACGGGCTCGCGACCGCGTCGCGGATGATGCTGCTTGGGCGCTCGTGCCGTCACGATGAGGGCAGCCGCCTCCGTCAGGATCAGCCGGCGGCTGCTCACCGGCAGTCCCGATGAGGTCGCTCCATCGCTGCTGGGAGCCATCCTCAGCAGCACGAGCGATGAGGGTCGAGTTGCGATCCGCATCACGGAGGTCGAGGCATACGGGGCGGTGGGCGAGGACGCCGCATCCCACGCCCACAACGGACCGACGCGACGGAACGCGGTGATGTTCGAGCGTCCCGGTCTCCTGTACGTCTACTTCATCTACGGCATGCATTGGTGCGCGAATGTCGTGTGCGGGCCGCAAGGCGTGGGCTCGGCCATCCTGCTTCGCGCCGGTGATGTGATCGCGGGCATCGACGTGGCTCGCCGCCGTCGCCCGACACGCACCTCGGATGCCTCGTTGGCGAGGGGGCCCGCGAATCTCGCGGTCGCCCTGGGCATCACGGGATCGGACAATGGCGTCGACCTCCTGTCGCGAGCCTCGAACGTGCGCCTCACCTCGTCCTCGGTCCCGGTGGCGGCGTCCGACATCGCTTCGGGCCAGCGGATCGGCATTCGACGAGAAGCGGATCGGCGGTGGCGATGGTGGCTCACGTCTGCCCCTTCGGTCAGTCGAACGCCGAAGGTGCAGCCCCATACGCCAAGATGAGCGGGTGGGCAACGACCGCGCGAGCACCAATCGCGTCGACATCATCGATGAACTGGCGTGGCGAGGGCTGATCGCTCAAAGCACTGACCTGGACGAACTGGCCGAGCATTTCCGCACCGGTTCACGCACGCTCTACAGCGGGTTCGACCCGACGGCACCAAGCCTGCACGCCGGGCACCTGCTGCAGGTCCTCACGCTGCGTCGGTTCCAGGACACCGGGCACCGGCCGCTGGGACTGGTTGGCGGCGCAACAGGCCTGATCGGTGATCCGCGGACGTCGGGCGAGCGCCAGCTGCATCCCCCGGACGTCGTTGCCGGGTGGGTCGAGCGCATTCGTCATCAGCTCGAGCGCTACCTGGACTTCTCCGACAGCCACGCCGCACCAGCCGAGCTCGTCAACAACCTGGACTGGACTGCGTCGCTCACCGCCATCGAGTTCCTCAGGGATATCGGCAAGCACTTCCCCGTGAACCGGATGCTCGACCGCGAAGCAGTCGCCGCACGGCTGGCGTCCGGTGGCATCAGCTACACCGAGTTCAGCTACCAGCTCTTGCAGTCCAACGACTACCTGGAGCTCTACCGCCGATACGGGTGCACGCTGCAGATCGGTGGGTCGGACCAGTGGGGAAACATCACCGCTGGTGTCGACCTCATCCGGCGTATCACCGGCGAGCGAGTGCACGCGCTGACCACGCCGCTGCTCACGAGGGCCGACGGCACGAAGTACGGAAAGTCCGAGGGCGGTGCCCTGTGGCTCGACCCGGAGCTGACGACGCCGTACGCGTTCTACCAGTTCTGGATCAACGTCGAGGACGCCGTCGTGCCCGCGCTGCTCCGCCGCATGACGTTTCGCTCGAGGGAAGAGATCGAAGAGCTCGAGAAGGACACCGCCGAGCGGCCGCACCTGCGTGCAGGGCAGCGCGTCCTCGCGCAGGACCTCACCACCCTCGTGCACGGTCAGCAGGAGACAAGCGCCGTCGAGGCGGCCTCCGCTGCGCTTTTTGGGCGAGGTGAGCTGGCGGCCGTCGAGCCCTCGACGCTCGGCGCTGCCCTGCGCGAGACGCCGCATGTGTCTGTGCCGGCGGGAGAGCTTCCGACCCTGACCGATCTCTTCGTGGCCGCCGAGCTGTCGAGCAGCAAGTCGGCGGCCAGACGAGCGATCGACGAGGGCGGTGCGTACGTGAACAACCAGCGTCGGCAAGACCCTGACTGGCGTCCCAGCGAGGATGATCTCCTGCACGGCCGGTGGCTCGTGCTGCGCCGAGGCAAGCGCTCGCTGGCCGGCGTCGAAGTGGTCTGAGATCAGTGATCTGAGCTGATCTGAGCTGATCTGAGCTCAGTGATCTGAGATCAACTGACAACGGATTTGACCGGGTCGCCACACGTGTCTAAGGTCTACGACGCCCTTCTTCGAGGAACGAGCTCGCCACGGCGAGGTCGGTCGGGAGCGGCGCTTCACAACGACCGCCTCGGCGGTCTGAAGGACGGTCCGACCCCGTTTGGACCCCCCCACGGAGCGTGATAGTGTTCCGTGGTTGCCCTGAAAACGGCCGGAGACGGCCTACTTCAGTGCGCGCTCGAACCTTGAGAACTCAACAGCGTGTCAAACAGCGATGCCAAGCATTTGGCGCTCGCGGCGTCGGCCCCGTCCGGCGTGCGTGAGCAAAACAATTACGAGAACCGACCGTCTGACTCCAGACGGTCGCGGGATCTCGCCGTCGGTGCCAGCCGGCGGCAAACTCAAAGTTTTTCACGGAGAGTTTGATCCTGGCTCAGGACGAACGCTGGCGGCGTGCTTAACACATGCAAGTCGAACGATGAACCAGGGCTTGCCCTGGGGATTAGTGGCGAACGGGTGAGTAACACGTGGGCAACCTGCCCCTGACACTGGGATAACTCCGGGAAACCGGGGCTAATACCGGATATGAACCTCGACGGCATCGTCGAGGTTGGAAAGGTTTTTCGGTCAGGGATGGGCCCGCGGCCTATCAGCTTGTTGGTGGGGTAATGGCCTACCAAGGCGACGACGGGTAGCCGGCCTGAGAGGGCGACCGGCCACACTGGGACTGAGACACGGCCCAGACTCCTACGGGAGGCAGCAGTGGGGAATATTGCGCAAT
>DASUFV010000226.1:0-10956 GCA_036274415.1 Actinomycetes bacterium | reverse complement strand
CTCGCGACCGGCGTCATCGAGGCGCTCGAGTCGTCCACCCGTTCGGTGTCCCTGGATCTGGAGCGCGTCGTGCCCGACCTCACGACCGCAGAGGCGCGCGACCTTGGAGTGACTGAGCAGATATCGACGTTCACGCAGGAGTTCCCGTACGCCGCCTACCGCGTCACGAACATCGGCATTGCCTCGAGCAAGATCAACGGAACCGTGCTCGAGCCGGGCGAGACGTTCAGCATGAACGGCGTTGTCGGTGAGCGGACCCCTGAGAACGGCTTCGTCAAGGGCTACGTCATCCAGGGTGGGCGTCTGGTCGAGGACTACGGCGGTGCCGTGTCGACGATCACTACCGCCATGTGGCACACCGCGTTCTACGCGGGGATGACCAGGATCGAACAGCGTGCGCACGGCTTTTGGATCTCGCGATACATCGCCGGCCTTGAAGCCACGGTTTCGTGGGGGTACCTCGACCTGAAGTTCCGCAACGACACTCCTTACGGCGTGCTCATCACGTCGTCACTCACTGACACGAGCGTGACGACAACGATGTGGAGCACGAAGTACTGGGACATCGAGGCGGAGTTTGGTCCACGCGAGAACTACACCTCACCCGGCACGATCTATGACGAGAGCGACACGTGTGTCGCGCAGACCGGGGTCAGCGGCTTCGACATCACGGTGACACGAGTGTGGTCTCGCAACGGCGAAGTGAAGAAGCGTGAGCCGCTTCGCACGCACTACGACGCCGCGCCGACGGTGATCTGCGCTCCTGAGCCGACCGCCGAGCCCAAACCGGACCGTTCTCAGGAACCCAACAAGCCGGGCGATGACTCAGATGACGAGTCAGGCGGTGGTGGTGGCTCCGGCGGTGGTGGTGGCTCCGGCGGTGGCGGTGGCGGTGGCTCCGGCGGCGGGTCGGGTGGCGGAGGTAATGACTAGCCGAGCAGCGTCCGCAGCGAGGCGGTAGTAGCCGCGTCGGTGTCTTGCGGCAGTTGGCCTCCAGCAACTGCGGGCAGCAACGCGTTGGCCAGCTCCTTGCCCCGCTCGACACCCCACTGGTCGAACGGGTCGATTCCCCAGGCAAAGCCCGCGACCACCGTCGCGTGCTCGTAGAGCGCAATGAGCGCTCCGACGCTGTGCGGGCTGAGGTCAGGCATCCAGATCACCGTGCTCGGACGGTTGCCTGGCATGGCCTTATGTGACAGCAACTCCTCGGGTACTCCGCCGCCGGCCAGCTCTTCTCGAGTGCGGCCAAGTGCAAGGGCGGCGGCTTGAGCCAGCAAATTCGCCTGCAGCAGATCTGCGCGTTCGTCACCTCGGATCGCCTTGACCCCGATGAAGTCGACAGGGACCAGATGGGTTCCCTGATGCAGAAGCTGGAAGAACGCGTGCTGCCCGTTCGTGCCAGGCGCGCCCCAGACGATGGGAGAGGTTGGCCACGATACGGGCTGCCCAGACGCCGTCACCGACTTGCCGTTGCTCTCCATCTGCAGCTGCTGTAGGTGTGCGGGGAGCAGCGCCAGGTCTTGTGAGTAGGGAACGACAGCCTTGGTGGTGGTGCCGAGGAACTCTGAGTACCAGACGTCCAGCATGCCCAGCATGAGTGCGGCGTTCTCGTATGGCCGATCGGACAACACCCGCTCGTCGATCGCCCGCATGCCCTCACGAAGTGAGGCCATGCCCGTCCTTCCGACCGCGAACTCGATGCCGATCCCGACCGCTGACGACAGCGAGAACCTGCCACCGACCCAGTCACGGAACCCGAAGACCGCGTCGGAGGACACGCCGAACTCGGCGGCCAACGACACCGCTGTGGTCACCGCGCACAGGTGCGCGGTGACGTCTTCGCCTACGCCCGCCACCAACCACTCGCGAGCGGCACGCGCGTTGGCCAGCGTCTCGACCGTTGTGAACGTCTTGGAGATCACCACGACCAACGTGCGACGGGCGTCCAACGCCGCGAGGACGGTGTCCAGCTCTGCGGGGTCGACGTTGGCAACGAAGTGAACGCTCACGGCGCCTGTGTGGTACGCGCGGGTAGCGGCGGTGACCATGCGAGGGCCGAGATCGGAGCCCCCGATCCCGATGATGACGACGTCGGTGATTCGCTCGCCCGTGGCTCCCGCGTGTGCACCGGTCAAGACGGCCTCGACGTAGTCGCTCACTCGTTCAGCCGTGTCCGTCACATCAGGCATGACGTTCATGCCGTCGACTTCGATGACCGCGTCCGCCCGAGCGCGCAATGCGGTGTGAAGGGCGGCCCGTCCCTCGGTGATGTTGACGACGTGACCGGATCCCGTCGCGGTGAGCTGTTCGACGACTCCGAGTTGGCCCGCCAGGTCACAGAGTGCACGGGCGGTGTCAACGTCGCCCCGCATCCGTGACAGGTCGACGGTCAACGGACCCACGTCGAAGGTCAGGAGCCGGGGGCGCTCCGGGTCCCGTAGCAAATCGCGTAGGGGCTGTTGCCCGACCGTGCCGCTGTGTTCGCGCAGGGTGCGACCCGCCGGGGTGTCGAACCGATCGTCAGGCACGGGCCGACACTACCCGTCGGTCCAGCGGCGATAGACGTACTCGTGATGACGCACGAAACCCAGGCGCTCGTAGAGCGCGATGGCGGGATCGTTGCCTTTGGCTACCTGCAGGTACACGTGGCGCGCTCGGTGTTGCACCGCTTGGTCAGCAAGCGCTCGAATCACTCGGTGGGCCATGCCCTGCCGGCGAAACGACTCGCTGACCTCGACCGCGGTGATGCCCAGCCATCGATCGGTGATTGCGCCGCGTCCGATCGCCGCGACCGCGCTGGTCTCGTCTCGCACTGTGACGAAGATCGGGTGACTCGTTCGGGTGAGGATCGGTGCAACGTCGTCCTGCAAGGGGCTGCCTCGATACCGGAAAGCCGCCAGCCAATCGGCGTCCGGCGTCGCAGCCGTAGTGACGGTGACCGGGCTGGCGGAGGCGGAGTCACTCTTACGGCTCTCGACGCGTTGCTCGGTCCCCATCAGCACCTGGTCGAGATCGTTGACCATGACGTGGGTGGGGTTGTGGTGGTCCCAGCCCCGTTGCGTGAGTGCGTCATCAAGCGACGCGCACAGCGGCAGCGGCATCTGAAACATCGGTGTCAGGCCCCTGGACGAGTACCAGTCGCGAATGACGGCGAGCGCGTCGTCCAGCGGCAGACCAGGTTCGCCCACTGGAAGCACACTGTTGGCCCTGCCCGTGAACCCGTGGGCTGCTCTGAGCGACCAGTCACCCAACGCTTCGCTCTCGAGCGGCTGCCACCCTTCGGCGGCGATGAGCTCCAGCGACGCGATGTCGATGTCGGGCGCCTTGCGCAGTCTGGCCGCCGCGTCCGGCAGAACCTTGGCTGCCACGACCAGTGTGGGATCGATCACTTTCCGGCCCCCGTCGCGAGTGCGGATCACCCAGCTCTGCTCCGTGGCCGCCTCGAGGACGCCCACAACGTCGCGATAACCAGGACCACCCGTCGGCCCCGCTGTGCCCGCATCCAAGCGAACGCTCACGCGGCGTCCGACCGCGTCGGTCGGCCAGTTCGGAGCTGGCCAGCGTGTTCCATCTTGTGGACCGGGGGGAGCCGGTGAACTCGGCGTGGACACATCAGCCCCCTGGCAGTGGGAAGTCGTGCGCTCGTGAATACTAGGCACGGCGACGTTCCCCAAGGAGGAGATCGTGACCTACGTCATCGCCCAGCCGTGTGTCGACGTGCTCGACAAGGCGTGTGTCGACGAGTGCCCCGTCGACTGCATCTACGAGGGCGAGCGAATGCTCTACATCCACCCCGACGAGTGTGTCGACTGTGGAGCATGCGAACCGGTGTGTCCGGTCGAGGCGATCTTCTACGAAGATGACACGCCCGATCAGTGGAAGGACTACTACAAGGCCAACGTCGAGTTCTTCGACGACCTTGGGTCCCCAGGTGGCGCCGCCAAGACCGGCAAGATTCCGAAGGACCACCCGATCGTTGCTGCGCTGCCTCCGCAGGTGGTCGAGCACTGAGCTCGGAAAGCCGGTCGATGGGCCCGTTGGCAGACCGGTTACCCGATTTCCCGTGGGATCGCCTGGCTGAGGTTCGCGCGACTGCGGCGTCCCACACCGGCGGCATCGTCGACCTCTCGATCGGGACGCCGGTCGACCCGGTCCCTGCGGTGGTCCAGCAGGCTCTTGCCGCGGCGTCCGATGCACCTGGGTACCCGACCGTGCTCGGAATCCCTGAGCTGCGCGAAGCCGCAGTGGCGTGGATGCAGCGTCGACTGGGGGTTCCGACTGAGCTCGTGTCATCAACGGACGGGGTGCTGCCCGCGATCGGCACCAAGGAGCTCGTGGCGACGCTGCCATTGCTGCTCGGTCTCGGTCCGGGCAGTCGAGTCGTCGTGCCCGAGCTCGCGTACCCGACGTACGAGGTCGGCGCACGGGTCGTCGGTGCCGATGTGGTGGCGACCGACTCGACGACGGCCCTCGGCCCTGCGCGAGTCGACTTGGTGTGGGTGAACTCGCCGTCGAACCCCACTGGCCGTGTGCTCGGTGTCGAGCACCTTCGCAAGGTCGTGCAGTGGGCGCGGCAGCGTGGCGCCGTCGTGGTGTCGGACGAGTGCTATGTCGAGCTCGGATGGGACGCACAACCGATGTCGGTCTTGCATCCAGACGTGTGCGACGGTCAGCTCGACGGTGTCCTGGCGTTGCACTCGTTGTCGAAGCGGTCGAACATGGCGGGGTACCGAGCCGGATTCGTCGCCGGAGATCCAGACCTTGTCCGTGTTGTGCTCCAGGCTCGCAAACACCTCGGCGCCATGATGCCGTTGCCGGTTCAGTCCGCGATGACCGTGGCACTGCACGACGAACGTCACGTGACCGAGCAGCGTGATCGATACCGCAGGCGCCGGGACGAACTGATGGCGGCGCTCGTCGAGGTGGGCTTCACAATCGAGCACTCAGACGCTGGCCTCTACCTGTGGGTCACCCGCGACGAGGACTGCTGGACGACGCTGCGCTGGTTCGCCGAGCGAGGTGTGCTCGTTGCGCCCGGGGACTTCTACGGCGCGGCGGGCGCTAGGCACGTTCGCGTGGCGCTCACGGCGTCCGACGAACGCGTCTCCGCTGCAGCGATGCGCATCGCGGCCTGACGCGACCTGATGCGACCTACGTCGCGCCATCTAGCTCTCTGAGCCGTCGCCTTTGCCGCTCTGGCTCGCGTCCCCGATGGAACCGCGCTCGCGGGCCTCGGCTTTGGCCGCTTTCTTGGCGTCCCTCTTGGCGGTCCGCTTGTCCCACCACTCCAGGATCGGTCCGATGAGAAACGCGTCGTCGCTACTGCCACCGCCGACCGACATAACCACCTCCGAGGGTGTTGCTCGCACCGGCTTGATGCCTCATTGTGCCCCTCACGTCACCTCGACGTGGACGTGGTCGAGATGGCGTTGCGTCGGATCCTTCGGATCGCCGAAGGGAGACACGTAATCGCGCCAGCCTTCAGGTGAACGCCACGCTGACCAGATCTTGTCGCGGTAGATGATGATGCCGACGTCGAGCTCGTCAGCGTTGGCAACCAACCAGTGCGCCATTGCCCACCCCGATCGACGCGAGTCCGCGTCCTGGAACGGCTCGAAGAAGACGTCCATGGCGCGTCCCTCGTTGTGGGCGGAGGGGTTGCTGCGCTTCACTCCGCCAGGTGCGAAGCCGCCGAGGCTCTGCGTCCCCCATGTCGCCTCCATCGCAGTCCTGAGCTTGACGGCCCGCGGGGTCAGTCCGGAGTCCGTGAGTTTCTGGTCCTCCTCAGACTCGGCGCGAACGGTGCAGGAAACCGAGGCGCCTCGGCGTCCCGTCATAGCGGAGGCGAGGATCTTCGCCTGCGTCGCGTGCTGGTCGTAGGCGTCGGGGTACGCGCTGCGCTGGACCGCCTGCGCCGCTTCGGTGACGGGCAGCTGGCGCCACTGGTCGATCGCCAGTAGGGCTTGGAAGAACGCCTGTGACGCGTAGACCGGGTCGGTCACCTGCTCGAACGATCCCCATCCCTGCGAGGGGCGCTGCTGGAAGAGTCCCGCGCTGTCGTGATCGCCGCCGTCGAGGTTGCGCAGCTCGGATTCCTGCATCGCAGTGGCAAGGCCGACGGTCACTGCGCGCTTGGGGAGGCCGTCCTGCATGGCAACGGCAGCGATCGTGGACGCGTGCTGCACCTGTTCGGCGTCCAACTCGATGCCGTGGGCGTTCTTCGGCCCCTCGATGGTGCAGTGCTCTCGCCCGACGAGCGGGCCGATCCCGCCGTTCCACCACACGATGAACCCAGCCACGAGCGCGGCGGGCAGAGCGAGCAGCAGGAGGAGCTTGGGCAGGCGGCGCGGAGCAGAAGGACGGGTGGAGGACATGACACCACCAGTGTGAGGCATCGGAGCCTGTGCTCCGAAACCGTTGGACGGCACGCCTTTGGGGTAACCCGTCCGTGCCATGGCCCAGGAGAAGTACCCCAAAGGTGTGCCTAGTTGGCGTGCAGCGCCTCGTTCAGGCCGCCCCAGGAGCCGCTGCGCATCACGGCCTCGACAGCCCCTGTGACCGAGTTCCTGCGGAAGAGCAGGTTGGACTGGCCGGAGAGGTCACGGGCCTTTGCCACGTCACCGTCTGGGGTAGTGAGCTTGGTGCCCGCCGTGACGTAGAGACCGGCCTCGACGACGCAGTCGTCACCCAAGGAGATCCCGATACCGGCGTTGGCTCCGATCAGGCAGCGCTCACCGATCCGGATGATCTCCTGTCCGCCGCCGGACAGCGTGCCCATGATGGACGCGCCACCTCCGACGTCCGATCCGTCGCCCACGACCACTCCGGCGCTGATCCGTCCTTCGACCATGGACGCGCCCAGTGTGCCGGCGTTGTAGTTGACGAATCCTTCGTGCATGACCGTCGTGCCCTCTGCAAGGTGCGCACCAAGCCGGACGCGATCGGCGTCCGCGATGCGCACACCACTCGGGGTGACGTAGTCGACCATGCGCGGGAACTTGTCGACGCCATGGACGGTGACCGGCCCGCGTTGCATCAGGTGCAGTCGAGTGAGCTCGAAGCCTTCGACCGTGCATGGTCCGTAGTTCGTCCACACGACGTTGCTCAGCAGGCCGAAGACCCCGTCGAGATTCACCGAGCGGGGCTGGACGAACCGCGCCGACAACAGGTGCAGCCTGAGGTAAACGTCGAATGCGTCGGTTGGTGGTGCGTCCAGGTCGGCGACGTGTACCGCTACCAAGCGCACCTGCACCTTGCGCTCGAGATCTCGTCCAACGAGATGGTCGACGGCGGCACCCATGAGCTCGTGTGCCTCGTCCGATGGCACATCCACGACGCCGGACTCGGTCACTCCGATCCTTCGCTGGACGGTCGAGTCCCATCCGAGCTCCAGACGGGGGAAGCGTGCGTCGAGCAGGCGTCCGTCGTTGTCGGAGATCGTGGCGAGCCCGATGCCGAATGCTGCGCGTTCGGGGGTCGTTGCGCTGGAGTCCGTGGTCACGTCGTTACGGTACCCACGTGACGACTCTCGACCTCGGGCAGGACATCGGGATGCTGACTGCTTCGTTGGTCGATGTCTATTCCGAGAGTGGGCACGAGGGTGAGCTTGCCGACCTCGTCGAAGCAGCCTTGCGACCTGTCAGCCACTTGAAGGTCGACCGGGACGGCGACGCGGTCATAGCGCGCACTGCTTGGGGACGCTCAGAGCGCGTCGTGCTGGCCGGCCACCTCGACACCGTGCCGCCGGCAGACAACCTGCCCTCGACGAGCGACGGCGAGATCCTGCGTGGCTTGGGAACTGCGGACATGAAGGGCGGCATCGCTGTGATGCTGCGCCTCGCCGCGTCAGTCGCGGAGGCAGACCGTGACATCACCTACGTTTTCTATGACGGTGAGGAAGTGGAGGCCGAACGAAACGGGTTGCTGCGCCTGACGCGTCAGCACCCGGACTGGTTGGCCGGCGACTTCGCGGTGCTGCTGGAGCCCACGGACGCGATTGTCGAGGGCGGGTGCCAGGGGACCATGCGCGCCAACGTTCGCGTGCCGGGTGTGCGCGCACATAGCGCCAGGTCGTGGATGGGCGTCAATGCCATCCACGAGGCGGGTCACGTGATCGACCGGCTCCGTGCCTACGAGCCCCGGCGTCCCGTGATCGATGGGCTCGAGTTCCGCGAAGGACTCAACGCGGTCGGCATCAGCGGCGGCGTCGCCGGCAACGTGGTGCCGGGCGAGTGCGTCGTCTCGGTGAACTTCCGTTTCGCACCGGACCGCTCACCAGCGGACGCCGAAACGCACCTGCGCGAAGTGTTCGACGGCTTCGAGTTGACCGTGACCGACAGCGCGCCGGGAGCGTTGCCCGGGTTGGGACGCGGGGCGGCGCAGACGTTTGCCAGCGCCATCGGAGGAACTCCCCGAGCGAAGTTCGGCTGGACTGACGTTGCGCGGTTCTCGCAGTTGGGCGTCCCGGCGGTCAACTACGGGCCGGGTGACCCCAATGTGGCGCACACAGCGGGGGAGTGGGTCTCGTTGGAGCAGCTGGCCGAGTGCGAAGCCAAGCTCGCGCGGTGGCTGCTGTCATGAGTCGAGTGCGGCGCAGCCTTTTGCCACGCCGCACCCGAATCGAGGTCACACGTGACGAATCGCGCTCACGTCGAGGGTGATCTTGACCTTGTCGCTGACGAGGACGCCGCCAGCCTCGAGCGCGACGTTCCATGTGAGGCCGAAGTCCTTGCGGCTGATGGTGGTCTCACCGGAGAAGCCGATCCGCTCGTTGCCGAACGGGTCGGTGGCCAGGCCCTCGAGCTCGACCGCGAGCTCCACTGGGCGCGTAGTGCCACGGATCGTCAGGTCGCCGACCATGACGAAGTCATCGCCGCCCTCGTATCGGACGCTGGCCGACCGGAACGTCAGCTCGGGGATGTTCTCGACGTCCAGGAAGTCAGGCGAGCGCAGGTGGTTGTCGCGGTCGTTGCTGCCGGTCGAGATGGACGCGGCCTGGATCGTGACCTCTGCAGAGGACCGCTCAGGAGCGCTGCCGTCCAGCTGGAGGGTTCCGCTGAACTCGTTGAACTGGCCGCGGACCGTGGCGACCATGGCGTGCTTGGCGGAGAAGCCGACCCTGGTGTGGCTCGGGTCGATCGTCCAGGTGCCGGTGGTCTGCTGGAGAGTGGTACCCGTTGTGGTGGTCATCGGGAGGAGTCCCTTCTGGAGGATTGGCTGGAGGATTGGCTCGGAGGTACTTGAGTGATCAATACTTCGGCGCTCAATATTTGAATACTCAAGTAATACCTGATCTGCGCCGCCCCGTCAAGTCGAGCCGTCCTGCCCGACTAGCGTCGAGCCATGAGCCCCGGTCCCGAACACTCAGCCGACGCCACTGGACGCCCACGCGAGAAGCGGCGGGGGCCGGTGGTCCTGCGGCGGGCACAGGTTCAGCGCTCGACCACCGACCAGCGGCTGCTGGACTCGAGGGGCCCGACCGACTGGGTCCACGCCGATCCATGGCGGGTGCTTCGCATCCAGGCGGAGTTCGTCGAAGGCTTCGGCACCCTCGCTGAGCTGGGCCCGGCGGTGAGCGTGTTCGGGTCAGCCCGCATCCAGCGGGACACACCTGAGTACGAGCGGGCGCGGGCGATCGGTGCTGGCCTGGCCGAGGCCGGCTATGCGGTGATCACAGGGGGCGGCCCCGGGATCATGGAGGCGGTCAACCGGGGCGCCGTCGATGCTGGTGGCGTCTCGGTCGGGCTCGGTATCGAGCTGCCGTTCGAACAGGGGCTCAACCCCTGGGTCGACATCGGCGTCCACTTCCGCTACTTCTTCGCCCGCAAGACCATGTTCGTGAAGTACGCCAGGGGCTTCATCGTGCTGCCCGGCGGTTTCGGCACCATGGACGAGCTGTTCGAGGCCATGACGCTGGTGCAGACCCAGAAGGTGACGGCGTTCCCGATCGTCCTGGTCGACTCGGCGTACTGGAGCGGCTTGCTCGACTGGCTCCGCGAGCGGATGGTCGGCGACGGCAAGGCGTCCGAACAAGATCTTCAGCTGCTCCAGGTGGTCGACAACGTCGAAGAGGCCATCGCTGCGGTCCGCCTGGCCGAGAGCGACGTGACCGCACTGCGGCAGGAGGAGCTCGATGCGCTCTACGTGAAGGAGGAGGCCGAGCGCCGCGCGGCAGGGCCGATGATGGGCATCTGACCGGCTCCGGGCGGGCTCCAGGCGGGCTGTGGACCTGCCGATACCTCCGAGGTGGACCGTGACGAGACGTCGCCCAGGCCTGGCGGCGCTCACCGGGCCGACGCGGGGGTGCGCTCGGCGGTGGGCACCCGCCTGCGACGCGTTGCCGCCGTCTCCCGTGACAAAGTCCTGCGACGGTTCTGGGTGTCGCAGATGGTCAGCGAGATGGGTGACTGGGTCGGCTTGCTCGGTATCGCGGCTCTGCTATACGAGCACACCAATCTGGCGGTAGCCGCTTCGGCGAGTCTCGCGGCGCTGTACCTGCCGTACCTGTTTGCCCCGTGGCTGGTCGGCTGGGCGGCGAAGATCCCGCCACGCACCCTGCTGATCGGTGCTGACGTACTGCGAGCAGGTCTCATCCTTCTGCTGCTGGTTCCGATGCCGGCGTGGGCCTTGCTCGGGTTGGTCTTCCTGGCCTCGGTTCCGACCTCTATCTACGAGGCGACGCGGGCGGCGGCGGTCCCCGAGTACGCACCCGACGAGGAGACGCGCGAGGACGCGTTGGTGCTCTTCCAGTCGACACAGCAGGCTGCCAGCATGCTGGGCTTCCTGCTCGGGGGAGCTGCCATCGCACTGATCGGCTTCTACGCGGCGATCGCGCTGAATGCTGTGTCGTTCCTCGTATCGGCACTGCTGTTGCTCGGAGTTCCAAAGCTCGGGGCGTTTGTCGACGCGTCCGACTCCGTGCGGGGACTTCTGCGCGGCGGCTTCAAGGCTTTGGTC
>DASUFV010000225.1:0-4047 GCA_036274415.1 Actinomycetes bacterium | reverse complement strand
GTCGCCCATCAGGAGCGCGTCCCTCAGGGCGCTCGCAAACACGCCGGTGCCACCGATCGACGCCAGCGAGTCCTTCGACACATCACCGTGCGTTGTGACGTGCACGAGCTCGACGTCGCGCCCGGTCTTCGTGCGCACGGCGTCCGCAACCAGCTCAGCTTGCGCCTGCGCCAGCGCACTGCGGCGCGTTCCCAGTCTAAGAGCGGTCATGGCGCACCGTCCTCGACTTCGGGCGTCGGGCCGGGCGTACGAATCGCCTCGATCGTGCGCAGGTCGAGGTCGAACAGCCGGTGCAACGCTTCGGCGTACGCCTCGCCATCCGGCTCGGACGCCAGCTCTTTGACCCGCACCGTCGGCGCGTGCATGAGCTTGTCGACCACCCGCCGAACCAACCGCTCCACGTCGGCCCGATCGGCGTCGGAGAGGTCAGGCCTGCGGCCCTCGAACCACTGCAGCTCGGATGCGACGATCTCGGACGCCAGCGCGCGCAGGGCAACCACCGTCGGCGCGACCTTCTCAGCAACACGTGCGCCGAGGTAGTTCTGTACCTCCGCGCCGACGATTCGTCGCACACCTTCGACGTCCTGCTCGTACGTCCCGTCTGCTAGGAGCGCGCCGAGATCTTCCAGGTCGATCAGCGTCACGCCATGCACACCGAGCGCCTCAGGATCGATGTCGCGCGGCATCGCCAGGTCGAGCAGCACCACGGGGGCGTGCCCCGCGGCCGCCCTTGCGGCCGTGACAACGTCCGCGGGGACAACGTGGCCGAACGCCCCGGTGCACGAAATGACGAGGTCTGCTTCGGCTAACGCGTCCACGAGACGATCCATGGCAACAGCTCGACCACCGATGTTCGTGGCCAGCTGATCCGCCCGCTCGGCGGTGCGGTTCGTGACGGTGACCCTCATCCCCAGCTTGGCCGCGCTGGACGCTGCCAGCGAAGCCATCGACCCCGCACCGACCACAAGAGCCCGACGATCTTGCAGGCCGCCGAGCGAACCAGCAGCGAGCTCGAGCCCGACGCTGACCAACGACGCACCTGCCCGGTCGATCCCGGTCTCGGTGTGGGCTCGCTTGCCCACCCTGAGGGCGGTCTGCACGAGATCGTTGAGCTCTCGGCCGAGCGTTCCCTCGTCCTGCGCCATACGCAGCGCCTGACGCACCTGGCCGAGGATCTGCGACTCACCGACGACCATCGAGTCGAGCCCGCTCGCCACCGAGAAGAGATGCTGCACGGCGCGGTCTTCGTAATGGACGTAGAGGTGAGGAACGAGCTCGTCGGACGTCACTCCGGTGGCGCGGGCGAGGCCCTCGGTCGTGGCGTCGACGGCGGGGTGGAACTTGTCCGCCTCGACGTACACCTCGACGCGGTTGCACGTCGACACGACCATCGCCTGGTCGACCGAAGAGCTCTCGGTGAGCTCATGGAGCAACTTGGTCTGCGCATCGGCGGCGAGCGACAAACGCTCGAGCATTGGTACGGGGGCGGTGTGGTGTGAAACACCGAGCGCGATCAGGCTCATGGCGCCACCTCCCCGAGCTCATCACCGCGACGCTGCTGGTGAAAGGCCAAGATCTGCAGCTCACTGGCCAAGTCGACTCGACGCACGTCGACTTCATCAGGCACCGACAGAACTACTGGAGCAAAGTTCAGGATGCTGTGCACTCCGGCGTCGACCAGGGCGTCCGCCACCTGCTGGGCTGCGGACGCCGGCGTCGCGATGACGCCGATCAAGGCACCCTCGGTGCGTGCCACGGCGTCCAGCTCGGTGAACGAGCGCACCGGAAGTCCGGCGATCGTGTTGCCGAGCAGAGCTGGGTCGTCGTCGAAAAGGGCGACCAGGCGGAAGCCACGAGAGGCGAATCCTCCGTAGTTGGCGAGCGCGTGCCCCAAGTGACCGACGCCGACGATCACCACCGGCCACTCCGAGGTGATCCCGAGCTCGGCTCCGATCTGGTCGATCAGCACCGACACGTCGTATCCGACCCCTCGAGTGCCGTAGGACCCGAGGAACGAGAGGTCTTTGCGCAGCTTCGCCGGGCTCACGCCGGCCGTGGCCGCGAGCGCATCGGACGACACCGTGTCGACCCCAGAATCAGCCAGGTCGACGAGCACCCGGTGGTACAGCGGAAGCCGTCCGACGGTGGCCTCGGGCACCCCGACGCGTCGCGCGCCTGCATCGCGCCCGGTGCGGCCAGTGTCGGCGGTCACAGCGTCTCCTGAGGTACGGAACATGCCCGGCCCCGGTGGTGGACGGGGGTCACACGCTGTCGGCGCGGGACGCCCCCCAGCTCTGGGGTACGGGCTCGTCGTCAGGTTAGGCGCTTGTGAAGGACCGCACAAAGTTGCAGCGGCCGCTGTCTCACGTTATGAGACGCCGCCGCCGCGAAGCTCGGAAAGCCAGTGGCCAGGGGGTTAGCCGTACTGGTTCTGCCCTGGCTGGCTCGGCTGGACCGTCAGGATGATCCACCAGATCAGACCGATCCCGCATGGAATCAGCTGCACCCAGTACCACCAGCCGGAGCGACCGGTGTCGTGCAGCCGGCGCACTGACACCGCGATGGTTGGAAGGATCAGCGCCAGGCCGACGATCGCAAGGAGAACCCACCAAATCGCGCTTCCGCCGCCACCGTTCAACGTGCCGTCGTCGTTGGTACTCCAGTCCATGGTGGCGAACACGCCGATGTACGGAATGAGCGACACCAGGAACAAGAAGAGCACCCACCACCAGTACTCCGAGCGCGTTGCTCTGCCTGACCAGGTGGACCATCCCGCGAAGCCTCGTTTGATCGCCTCACCGAATCCCATGCCGTCCTCCTCCTCGCAACGGTCACCGAAAGCGTGTCAGCGTAGGAATCGGAGGACCAGCGACACGCCGGGCTTGGGCGACTACTGGGTCAACGCCTTGCGCAGTCGGGTTTCGTCTACTCGCCAGTAGTCGTGCTGGACGCCGTCCACCAACGTCACGGGGATCTGCTCCCACCACTTCGCCTGAAGGTCTGCATCGGTCGTGATGTCGACCTCCTGCCAGCCGCAGCCCAGGTCTTCAGCGACGCGCTCGATCACTGTCCTGGCCTCGTCGCAGAGGTGGCATCCCGGTTTGGTCAGCAGAGTGATGCGCGGCGTGCTCACTGTTCAGGCTCCGAAACGCGACCTGACAGGCGACCCCGTGCGATCTCGCCGGACAGTGAGTGCGGCAGCTCGTCCACTCGCTCGATCACCTTGGGGTGCTTGAACCGAGCCAGGCGCGAGGACGCGTGCTCGAGCAGCTCGGCATCGGTGACAGCGCCGTCGGTCACCACGTACGCCTTCACCGCCTCACCGGTCTGGTCGTCGGGCACTCCCACGACAGCCGCGTCCTGGACGCGTTCGTGCTGCAGTAGCACGACCTCCACTTCGTGCGGATACACGTTGAAGCCGTTGACGATGATGAGGTCTTTGCGACGGTCGACGATGTGCAGGTCCCCGTCGTCGTCGACGAACGCAACGTCTCCAGTGGCAAACCAGCCGTCGGAGTCCGGCCCACCTGCGCCGTCCGGCCAGTAACCGCTGAACAAGTTCTCACCCTTGATCCATATCTCCCCGGGGTCTCCGTCTGTGGGGTCGAGTTCTGCTCCCGCGTCGTCCACCAGTCGGATGGACACGCCAGGAAAGGGACGCCCAACCGAGCCGGGTTTGGCCCGACCCGACACCACCGTCGAGCTGACTCCCGGAGCTGCTTCGGTCAAGCCGTACCCCTCGTGCACGTACCACCCGGTCAGGGTGTGGACGCGGTGCTGGACCTCCGGAGGAAGCTCAGCTGATCCGCTGAACGCGATGCGCAGGCCGTGGAGGGCATCGACAGCCTGAGGCAACGATGCCCAGCGAGCCCAGAGGGCTGGAGCACCCGGAACGTTCGTGACGCCGTACTGCTGCACCATCGGAAGCGCGTCACGCGCATCGACGCCGTCGAGCAGGACGCCTGTCGCCGCCGCACGCGTGACAGCACCGAGAGTCCCAGCCAACGAGTACACGTGCGTCAACGGCAGCAGCATCAGCACGACGTC
>DASUFV010000224.1:0-8440 GCA_036274415.1 Actinomycetes bacterium | reverse complement strand
GGTGTTCCTGGAACGCCTGCAGGCAAAGCTGCATGCGCAGGACAAGGTGTTGTCGATCGCTCTTCCTCCCAGGCGTTCAGCTCGTGACGACGACTGGGAGGTCATCGACTACGACGCGATCGGCAACGTCGTCGATCGAGCGCGAGTGATGACCTATGACTACAGCACCGATCGCCCCGGGCCGATCAGCCCGATCGGCTGGACGCGTGACGTCATCGAGTACGCGCAGCGCCAATTCCGAGGTGTTCCGCTTTCGATTGGAGTGCCGGCGTACGGAAGCAACTGGTACGTGAAGACCCTTCGCGGGTCGTGTCCGGCCGAAGTGAAACAAATCGCTCGGCCTACGTCGACCCAAGCGCTCGCATTGATCAACCAGTACGACGCTGAGGTGCACTGGAGCAAGGAAGCGGGGGAGTACCACTACGACTATCGGCGTCCGTATGACGAGTTCGGCCGCTGCGTGGCCCTGCGCAGGGTCTGGTTCGGTGAGGCTCGATCGACAGAGGACCGGGCTCGGTTGGCGAGGCGTCTCGGCGTTCAGGGAATCACCGTGTTCAGCTTTGGTTCTGAGGACCCGCGGATGTGGTCGCGTGTGCGCGACGTCGCGGCCTCGATCAATCCGGATCCGGCAAAGGTGAACATCACTGCGCCGGCCGCTGCCACTTCGGGCGAGTTGATCACCGTCGATGCTCGGGTGACCGTCAAGGGTGTCGTCGTTGGATCCCAGTCAGTCCTGGTTCAGCGACGTGTGCCCGGACGCTCGTGGAAGAACGTGGCTGATCTTCTCACCGGCGCCGACGGTCGCGTGTCGTACACCACGGTGATCAACCGCACCTATGACTGGCGCGTCAAGGTGCCGGCTGACTGGGATTGGCGGGCAACTCTCTCGACGAGCGTCCGCGTTGTGGTGGAGGACTAGCGGTCGTTCAGTTGATCAAGCAGAAGCACCAGACTGGCGGAAGAGTCGACTGAAGCACTCAAGGTGATGGCTCTGCTCGGCCGAAGGAAATGAGAGCCCGCCCGCCCTCGAACCCACCGTGGAGCCTCCCGCATGCTGAAGCGCGTCCTCCGACCAATTGCGATGCCGGTGGCAGCATTCGTAGCCCTCTGCTTGGCAGTCACTTTGGCGCCCGTCGGTGGGGCAAGCGCGGGGAGCCAGGTGAAGCCGAAGCGGTTCGTGACGGGGTGGCTGCCGTACTGGAACACCGACGGCGCCATTCGCTCGGTGAAGAACAACGCAAGCGTCTTTGACGACGCCTCGCCGTTCGTGTTCAACACCCTCGCCACCCGCAGGATCGACCTAGAGATCAGCGCGGACTCGTGGCGGAAGATGCGGTCTGCGCTTCGTACCAGTGGCGTGGACAACATCCCGACTGTGGCGACCGACATGTCGGCGGCGGATTTCGCATGGATCCTGCGCTCGGCCGATCGACGCACTGCACACGTCAGGGCTTTGGTCTCACTCGTCGACCGATACAACCTGGACGGGATCGACCTCGACTACGAGTCCATCAACTTCGGTTCGAGCACGGACAAGAACACGATTCGGGAGAAGTACCCGCTGTTGGTACGCCAACTGAACGAGAGGCTAAACAAGCTCGGCGCTGTCACGTCCGTCACGGTTGCATCACGGACGTCGACGAAGGACCCGAACTGGTGGGTGTTCGACTACCGAGCGCTCGGAGCGGCGGCTGATCGCATTCGTTTGATGACGTATGACTTCTCGTGGAGCGGCGGACCCGCTGGACCGATCGCGCCGAAGTGGTGGGTGCGGGACGTTGCCGCCTACGCATCCTCGGTGATCGAGCCGAGCAAGATCTCGTTGGGCATGCCGGCGTACGGCCGCGACTGGTACCACCACACGATCTCCGGCAAGTGTTCCTCCGCCGCCAAGAACACGATTTCTCGCACGACGCGGCAGATGAACGCCTTCGCGAGGAACCTGGGAAAGACGCCAGAGTGGCGAGAGCGCCAGTCGAGTCAGACGTTCACCTACACGCGTACGTATCGAAGTGACGGCCGTTCATGCAAGGTGCAGCGGGTGGTCTGGTTCGACGACGCCCGATCGCTGGAAGCGAAGGTCCCCTTGGTCGAGCAGTACAGCTTGCGGGGAATCGCCATCTGGGCGCTGGGCAACGAAGGCGCTGGCACCTGGAGCGGACTCACGTCGTACGGTCGCCAGCTGGCCCGGTCGCGATAAGGCAGTCCGCAGGAAGCTCGAACCACCTCAGCGCATCGAAGTCCTGACTCAGGTGCGCCTCGTCGCCGGCGTCCGGGAAATGCTCAAGCGTTCGACGGCGAGCCGCTCGGAGTTGCTCGGCCTCTCGCAGGTACTCAGCAAGCGCGGAGACGTCTGCGCGCGCGGGAAGCTCCGGCTGCGTGAGGCGTCCGCGTTCGTCGTAACCAATCCGGTTCAGTCGTAGCGGGACGTCGTCAGGCTCGGACCGATGACGCCAGATTCCTGTGTCGGGATCGAACGCGTAGTCGCCCAGGAACTCATGACCGTGCTGTGCGACGAAGGCGATGGCGCGGACGATGTACTGGAAGACGTCCTCGTCGATGAAGTAGTTGAAGTTGATTCGGACCCAGCCGGGTTTGATTCCTTCGCAGCCCGCGGTGATCACGCGCTCGTACTCGTGGGAGCGTTCGATGTCGATGCCGAGCAGCCTGTGTCCGTAGGGGCCAGCGCATGAGCAGCCACCGCGCGCCTGTATGCCGAACAGGTCGTTCAGCAACGCGACCACGGCGTTGTGGTGGAGGTAGCGACCGCCCGGTCGACGAACGACGAAGGACAGAATCGAGAGGCGCTCGGCCTTCAGGTTGCCGAGAATCTCGATCTCAGGCACGGTGCTCCATGCCTCGATAGCGCGCCGCACGTAGTCGGCCTCGTGGGCTTGGATGACGTCGGCGCCGACCGCCTCCTTCAGCTGAAACACGAGCCCCGCGCGGATGGACTCGACGATCGCCGGGGTGCCGGCTTCTTCGCGGTGCACCGGGTCGTCGAGGTAGACGTGTTCTTCGGGGTTCACGTACGCGACCGTTCCGCCACCGACGACAGCGGGTACCCGGTTGGTGAGCAACTGTCGTCGTACGGCCAGGACGCCGGGCGTCCCAGGGCCGCCGACGAACTTGTGCGGCGACAGGACGATCGCGTCCTTGTAGGACAGCGGGTCCTGGCCGGGCGGCGCGACCATGTCGATCTCGACGTACGGCCCGGCGGCAGCGAAGTCCCACACCGACAGAGCACCGTGTCGATGGAGGAGGGCTGAGATGCCGTGGGTGTCGCTGACGATGCCGGTCACGTTGCTGGCCGCCGAGAACGCCCCGATCAGGAGCGGATGGTCGGCATGCTGCTTGAGCTCGGTCTCGAGTGCCGTCTGGTCGATGTGGCCGTCGGCGTCCTCTGGAATGCGGACGACCTTTGCCATGGACTCGCGCCAGGGCAGCTCGTTCGAGTGATGTTCGAACGGTCCGGTGAAGACGACCGGCCGTTGGCTCGGAGGAATGGTCTCTGAGAGGTGGTATCGGTCGTCCAGGTTCGACGGCAGTCGCAGACCGAGGACGCCGATCAGGCGATCGACTGCGCCGGTGGCTCCCGAGCCGCAGAAGATCACGCACGTGTCGTCGTCGCCGTTGATCGCGTCGCGGATGATGCGGCGGGCGTCCTCGCGAAGGCGCGTGGTCTGCCGGCCGGTACCGCTGGACTCGGTGTGGGTGTTGGCATACCGGGGGAGTACCTGGTCGCGGATGAAGTTCTCGAGGAAGGTGAGCGCACGTCCGCTGGCGGTGTAGTCGGCGTAGGTCACTCGGCGCGGTCCGTACGGGCCGGGCATCACTGTGTCGTCGCCGATGATTCCGGCGCGGATCTGCGCAAGCAGGGGTGGTTCCGGCAGGCCAGGAGTACGGGCGGGTATGTGCATCGACGCCTCCTGCTGGGTTGCTCACCCCATGGTGTCACCTGGCTTTGGCACCATGGACGTGTGTCTGTCGCGCCCACTGAGCTCGACGAACCCATCGCCGAGTCCGAGGTCACCCCGGAGACTCCGTGGGTCACTGTGGTGTGGAATGACCCCGTCAACCTGATGACGTACGTCTCGTTCGTGTTCCAGGAGTACTTCGGATACGACAAAGTTAAGGCTGACCAGCTGATGATGCAGGTGCATCAGGAGGGGCGGGCCGCAGTGTCGACCGGGTCGCGCGAAGAGATGGAGCGAGACGTCGCCGCCATGCATGGCTACGGCCTGTGGGCCACGTTGCAGCAGGATCAATGACGGGCTTCTCACCGGTCGGCGACGGTGTGCACGTCGACCTGGTCGACGTGGCGTGGGTGCTGCGCCTCTACCTCCATGACCTCGACCATGTGCTGGGCCCTCCCAAGACGCTTCCCAACGATCCGCTCGAGGCGCTTGCGGCGTCCATCGACGACGCTCCAGAGACCCCGAGCGACCCGGTGCGGGCGCGACTGCTGCCGGACGCCGTGCTCGACGATCCCGAAGCGGCGGCGGAGTTCCGGCGATTCTCCGAGACGACCTTGGCCGAACGGAAACGGGCGGACGCGGCCGCCTTGCGCAGCGTCCTCGACGAGCCGGTCGTGGTCGACGGCGTGACGGCACGCCAGCTGCTCGGCGCGCTCAACGACCTGCGACTGATGCTCGGCACTCGGCTTGCCGTCACCGAGAGCGGTGTGCTGGCGGGCGCCGAAGACCTCCACAGCTACACGTCGTACCAGCTGCTCACGATGCTGCAGAGCGATCTGGTCGATGTGCTTGCAGGCGATGGACCTGCTGCTGAGGCCGAGGAAGGCGACGACGACTCGGCCCTCTAGCCTTGAGTCGTGCTCGAGATCGACCAGTCACTCGTCGACGCGATGGTCGCGCACGCCCGTAAGGACCACCCCGATGAGGCGTGCGGCGTGATTGCTGGGCCAGCGGGATCTGACCGACCGGAGCGTTTCGTGGCGATGGTGAACGCCGCGCGCTCGCCCACGTTCTACGAGTTCGACTCGATGGACCTGCTCAGGCTGTACCGCGAGATGGACTCGCGAGACGAAGAGCCGGTTGTCATCTACCACTCGCACACCGCGACCGAGGCCTACCCCTCGCGCACCGACATTTCGTACGCGTCAGAGCCGAATGCCCATTACGTGCTGGTGTCGACGCGCAATCCCGATGTCGAAGAGATCCGGTCGTTTCGCATAGTGGACGGCGAAGTTACCGAGGAAGAAGTGAAGATCGTCCCGACGTTGAGCAGCTAGCCCACTGACAGTCGAGCACCCCATGAAGGTGCCTCACGCACGACAAGGAGACCACCGTGGCCGTCGAGGTCAGCATCCCGACGATCCTGCGCTCGTACACCGACGGGGCGAAAGCGGTGACCGCGGACGGCGGAACGCTCAAGGAGCTCATCGCCAACCTCGATGCGCGCCACCCAGGCATCGCCGACCGACTCGTGGACGACGCCGGGCTACGGCGATTCGTGAACGTCTACCTCAACGATGAAGACGTGCGCTTTCTCAGTGGGCTCGACACCGAGCTCGCGGACGGTGACACGGTGACGATCCTGCCGGCTGTCGCCGGTGGGGCGGACGCCGTCGACCGCTGACGGCGTCCAGGACGATGACCCGCTTCGACTCCCTGCTCGACTCGGTCGGGCACACGCCACTGGTCGGGCTGCCTCGGCTGTCGCCGTCCGACGACGTGCGACTGTGGGCCAAGCTCGAGGACCAGAACCCGACCGGGTCCATCAAGGACCGAGCGGCGCTGGCGATGATCGAAGCGGCCGAGGCGGACGGAAAGCTCGCGCCGGGATGCACGCTGCTGGAACCGACCTCGGGCAACACCGGCATCTCGATGGCGATGGCGGCGCGGCTCAAGGGCTACCGGCTGGTCTGCGTGATGCCGGAGAACACATCCGCTGAACGCACCCAGCTGCTCAAGATGTGGGGCGCCGAGATCGTGTACTCGCCGGCAGCGGGTGGCTCAAACGAGGCAGTGCGGGTGGCCAAGCAAATGGCGGCGGAGCGTCCGGAGTGGGTCATGCTCTACCAGTACGGCAACCCAGCCAACGTCGATGCTCACTACAGGGGCACCGGGCCAGAGATCTTCGCCGACCTGCCAACAATCACGCACTTCGTCGCGGGACTGGGGACGACGGGAACGCTGATGGGAGCCGGGCGTTACCTGCGCGAGCAGAAGCCGGACGTGAAGATTGTGGCTGCCGAGCCGCGGTACGGCGAGCTCGTCTACGGGCTGCGCAACCTCGACGAGGGATTCGTCCCCGAGCTGTACGACGAGTCCGTGCTGACGACGCGCTACTCGGTCGGGCCTCGGGACGCGGTGCGCCGCACGCGCGAGCTGCTCGACCAAGAGGGCATCTTCGCCGGCATCTCGACCGGCGCCATCTTGCACGCGGCGCTCGCCATGGCGTCCAAGGCGGTCAAGGAGGGTGAGTCGGCGGACATCGCGTTCATCGTTGCCGACGGCGGCTGGAAGTACTTGTCCACTGGTGTTTACGACGCCGACTCGTTGGACGCCGCAGAGGAAAGCATCGAAGGCCAGCTCTGGGCGTGACCACAGTCAACGGCACACCTTTGGGGTACTTCGTCGGGCCTATGGCACCGAGGGGTTACCCCAAAGCAGTGCAACTCGGGCCACATGGGCGGAGGCGTCCACTCCAGCCGTTGTTCTGCAGCACGACGGCGACCTGACGTGCTACGCCGCACGGCCGGCCGAACACGTCCGCGTATCCGTACCGCAGGGTTGCCCGCCCCATCTCCTGGGTGTCGTTGTCACGGTCCATGTCGCGGAAGACGTCCCATGCGTCGTCGTGTCCGAGGTGTCCGTCCAGCTCGACGACCGTGTTGAACTCCTTGTAGTCACGATCCCGCCGAAGCCGCCGTCGTCCGGGGCCCTCGGAGCCTCGATGCGCGGGCAGCGTCTCGCGTCGCTGAGCCACCGCGTTCGGCAACCCGTGTCGGGACGCCACTCGGTCGTACTCGGCCTCGAGGGCACTGTCGGCGTGCGGTGACACCGTCGCGGCGAGCGCCTTCAGCAGGGGACGGCGTCTGATGCGCACCCGCTGCTCGAGCGCACGCATTAGCCGGTCGGGAGTCGTGAGCCGTCGCTGATACGAGCGCGTCACCCAGCCGACGGCGTCCCGGACCGTGGACGCCTCGCTCGCCAAGTCGAGCACCGTGTGTTCGACCCGCGTGCTGGGGGGCGCCCCGAGGTGGACCTGACGAATCAGGCCGCGTCGGCGTCGAATCACCACGCCTGGCCGCCTCTTGACCTGCCGCTCCCACGGCACGAGGACGACGACGTCGCTATCGACGGGCTGCGGGTCTACTAGCCCCACCCGTTCACCCGCCGATTCGAATCCGAGCGCAGAGCCGTCACCGGCCCACAGGAGCGCCGCCCAGACGACGGTTTCCCGCCTAGGTGACCCGTTGCTCAGGTAATAGACGCCCGGATGCACCGCTTGCCACCGATCCGCCGAGATGTGGGCCGCAATTTCATCGTCGCTGACTCCAAACGACCGCGCCTGGTCGCGACTGATGACCGCCCCCTGGGACGCCGCCTTGCGCAGCAGAACATCGTGGCGTCCGGCGGCGGCAGTCAGCGGTGGCACGACGCCAGAGAGTGGACAAGTTCACGGCTCCGCGCCACGTCTCCGTCGTCAATTGTGGATTGTCTCTACGGGTTTGGGGTGACGCGCCGGGCCTATGGCACAGACGAAATACCCCAAAGGTGTGCCGTTACCCTGTCGGGGTGGCGGACGCACCGATCGGCATCTTCGACAGCGGTGTCGGTGGATTGACAGTGGCGCGGTCGGTGCTCGACCTGCTGCCGCACGAACCGATCCTCTACGTCGGTGACACCGCGCGCGGACCGTATGGTCCCCGTCCCATCGCCGAGGTCAGGGCTTTCGCCCTGGACGTGATGGACCACCTGGTCGAGCAAGGCGTCAAGATGCTCGTGATCGCCTGCAACTCCGCAAGCGCCGCTGTCTTGCGCGACGCGCGCGAGCGCTATGGCGTCCCGGTCGTCGAGGTGATCCATCCCGCGGTACGTCGAGCGGTGCACGCGACACGCAACGGCCATGTTGGCGTCATCGGCACGGAGGCGACGGTGAACTCTGGTGCCTACGCGGATGCGTTCGCGGCTGCTCCACGCCTTCAGCTGACGCAGCGTGCCTGCCCGCAGTTCGTCGAGTACGTCGAGCAGGGTCTGACCGGTGGTCCGGCGGTCTTGGCCACCGCGCACGCGTACCTCGACCCGCTCCGCGAGGCGGGGGTCGACACGCTCGTGCTGGGGTGCACGCACTACCCGCTCCTCGCTGGAGTCATCTCGTACGTCATGGGGTACGAGGTCACGCTCGTGTCGAGTGCGGACGAGACTGCGCGTGACGTCTACCGCGTGCTCGCCGAGCGCGGGTTGCTGCG
>DASUFV010000223.1:0-2040 GCA_036274415.1 Actinomycetes bacterium | reverse complement strand
GGTGACGGGGCTGCAGCGGGTGCGGCCTGGTCCGCGTCGAGGAACGCAACCTCCAGCCGCACCCTCGGTGAAGGCTCCGTCTCGCGCATCACTTCATGCCGATGCCGTGGGGACGCGCCGGCCCGGTCGCGAACGCGGTGTTGAAGTCGATCACCTGAAACGCGGGGTCCACCGTCAGGCTCCGGTTGCCAACGTCGAGCACGTGCACCTTGTGGTCGCCCTCCAGGTGCACCTTCCCGAAGTCATCCTGGTTGAGGAAATAGTCGGTCACCACGAGCCGCTTGTCGTCGTGCGTCAGGTGGACGGAGTGCGGTCCCGTGTCCTTGCCGAAGCTCACGACGGAGAGCTGTCTGAACTTCTTCGGGTTCGAGATGTCGAGCATCACCACCTGGCGCGCCATGAGTGTCGCCGTGATGACGCGTCGCCCACTCCGCGGCTTCGTGAGGAGCCCCGGCATGCCGCCGGGCACCGGGGTGTCCACGTGCGGGTTGACGTCGGCCATGTCGAACGAGTTGACGTTTCGTCACGGGATTGATGAAGTCACTCGTGACGAGGCGGTTCCTCGAGAAGTCGGCGTCGATGCCGTGCGGATTGAACCCGCCATCAGCTGGCAGGACCGACGGATGTTCGGCCACGAGGTTCAGGTCCTTGTCGAACTCCACCACGCGCCCGCCCGCACCACCACTCGCCGACCCCATGTTGGTGACGAGGAATCCGCCGCCGGGCATGGGCAGAAAGTCGTCGGTGATGCTCGAGCTCGGGGCGTGCGTGGATCGCAGGAACTTCGGGTTGCGGGCGTCGGAGATGTCGAAAAAGAAGATGTCGTTCTGGCCCTTGACCACGCTCAGGAGTCCGCCGCACGCGAGGATCGTCTGATCGACTGACGCGTGGCAGTGGTGCGGCTCGTTGCCGATGTTGCCTGGCGGTGGAAGCGGCACGGTTTTGAGCACCTTGCCGTAGTCCGCCGAGCGCCGGTCGAAGTCGATGACCGCAAGGAAGTCGGGCGCCACGCGTGCCTGATCGCTCGCCCAGATGTAGAGGGTCGTTACGTCCTTCGCGCCGGCACCGTGGCCGCCGGCGCCCTCGCGGTGAGCCGAAACCTCGGTCGGGAGGGTCGAGGCGTTAGGTGAGGCCGAGTCCGGTGCGGGGCCGCAACTGGTGCTGACCACGACTGCCGCAATCCATCCAATTGGCGTGAGCCGCCGATTCGCGCGCATAACTGCCCCCGTGTCGAAGAACGAAACAGCTCTTTCGATGCGGGGACGTTATTGGGCGGATCGGCGGCTACTGAGCAGTCATGGTGTGAATCGAGGCGACTGAGGTTGCGTGCAACCTGGGTTGTGCGCGGTGCAACGTGGCTTACGCCAGGCTGGCACCGGACACTCTGTGGTATAAGATCATCGGCCCACTACCCACCGCACGGCTGTCTGATTCGACTGTGTTCCAACGGCGACGAGCCCCGTGGAAGTCACGGTGACGTTCATCGCTTCTCCCCAGTTGCCGTTACTGAGCAGTCCAAGCAGAATGAGGTCTCCCGTCGGCGACCAGAGCGCCGGGCGCGGACTGTTCGTCCTCCTGTTTACTTCGCCCGACACCGTCCCGTCCTGCGCGATCGAGTACGCAGCGCTCTTCACGCCAAGGTCGGGGAGAAAACTCACCGTGTAGCCGGAACCATTGGGAGTCCACTTGACCGCCCTGACCGACTTCCCATACAGATAGCCGACGATGACACCGGCATCGTTGATGTCCCATACCCAGACGTCGCCGGTTCCGGACGGTCGCGGGAGCAGGATGGGCGTCGCGTCGCGATTCTGCCAATAGTACCCGTCCGACGGGTTCCCCGCGATCGAGCACCTCGCGGCAATCGCGCCGAGGTTGTTGATCGCGTCGTTCACCTGGCATCTCGTCGCGCCCGTCGGCACTTGCATTGGGAGCCAGCCAGTCGCGGAAGACCACCAGTAGAGGGCCACGCTGTGTTGAGACCAGCCGATGATTTCGCCGCTTTCGGTCAGCCCTCCTCGAGTGACCGCCGGATAGCCG
>DASUFV010000222.1:0-10863 GCA_036274415.1 Actinomycetes bacterium | reverse complement strand
AGCTCCTCACCGGCGAGATTGACCCACCACCGGTCTCGGTTCAGGTCGTCGTGCCAATCGACGTTCTCACCGGCACCTCCGACGAACCTGCCTGGATCCCCGGCGTCGGACCGATCACCGCCCCTGAGGCCCGCACCCTCGCAGGACCAAGCGCAGACGACCCCCACCGGACGGTGTTCCGGCGGCTCCTGACCGACCCGGCCACGGAAACCCTCACCGACATCGCCGAAGAGCAGTACCGCCCTTCGGCCCGGCTCGAACGCGCCGTCCGCGCCCGCGACCTCACCTGCCGCTTCCCCGGCTGCCGCCGCCCCGCAGTTGGCAAAGGCACCGGCACCGACCTCGACCACACCATCCCCTGGCCCGAGGGTCCCACCAAGGCCAGCAACCTCGCGGCGCTCTGCCGGCGACACCACCGCCTGAAGCACACCCCCGGCTGGAACGTCGTCCTCCACCCCGACGGCACCATGACTTGGACCACACCGACCGGACGCACCTACACCTCAGAGCCGTGGAGATACACCGAATCCCAACACCAGCCCCGCGGCCAGCCACCACCGCAGTTGGAGTAGCTACTCGGGCGGCACGTCGCTCGATTCAGACTTCGCTTGTCACGCGCTCGAGGATCAGCTCACGCACGCGCGCGGCGTCCGCCTTGCCGCCGGTTGCCTTCATGACCGCGCCAACGATCGCACCGGCGGCCTGAACCTTGCCGTCGCGGATCTTTCCGGCGACGTCGGGCTGCGCCTCCAGTGCAGCGTCAATGGCTTCAAGGAGTGCGCCATCGTCGGAGACAACTGCCAGCCCGCGTCCGGCGACCACATCGTCAGGCGAACCCTCACCCGCGATGACCCCTTCGATGACCTGGCGGGCGAGCTTGTCGTTGAGTGATCCCTCGGACGTGAGCGTGATGATCCGATGGACGTCCGCCGGGGTAATGGCGAGCTCCGCGACGTCGACGCCCTGTTCGTTGGAGATCCGGGCGATCTCTCCCGTCCACCACTTGCGCGCATCGGCTGGCTCGGCACCGAGCGCAACCGTCTGCTCGACCAGGTCGAGCGCGCCGGCGTTGATGAGCGACTGCATCTCGTGCTCGCTGATCCCCCACTCTTCGCGCAGCCGAGCGCGTCGCTTGAGAGGTGGCTCGGGCAGCGTTGCACGAAGCGACTCGATCCACTCGGCGTCGGGTGCTACGGGCGTGAGGTCGGGCTCAGGGAAGTACCGGTAGTCCTCAGCCTCTTCCTTGACGCGGCCGGATGTCGTGGTGCCGTCGTTCTCGTGGAAGTGCCTGGTCTCCTGGACGATGGTTCCACCGGACGTAAGCACCGCGGCCTGCCTCTGAATTTCGAACCGCACGGCTCGCTCGACCGATCGAATGGAGTTCACGTTCTTGGTCTCGGTGCGCGTGCCGAACGTTGTGGATCCCTTCGGCTTCAACGAGACATTCGCGTCGACGCGCATCGAACCCTGGTGCATGTGTGCGTCCGAGACACCCAAGGCGACGATGAGCTCGCGGAGCTCGGTCACGTACGCGCGTGCGACCGCCGGCGCAAGGGAAGGCTCGACCACGATCGGCTTTGTCACGATCTCGATGAGCGGTACGCCGGCGCGGTTGTAGTCGATGAGCGAGTACTCCGCGCCGTGGATCCGACCCGTGGCCCCACCGACGTGCGAGATCTTGCCGGTGTCCTCTTCCATGTGCGCGCGTTCGATCCCGACTGTGACGATGATTGGTCCGTCGTCGGTCTCGACGCTCACGTCGA
Organism: Actinomycetes bacterium; assembly: GCA_036274415.1. Lineage (GTDB taxonomy): Bacteria > Actinomycetota > Actinomycetes > JAHEKZ01 > JAHEKZ01 > JAHEKZ01. Next base: position 9,100 of record DASUFV010000222.1, on the reverse strand, counting down.
GCGCGCCGTCGAAGGCGATGGGCTCGTCGTATTGCGAGGTTTGGAAATCCTTCGGCATGTCGGGGTAGAAGTAGTTCTTGCGCGCGAACCGCGACCAGTCGGCGATGGAGCACCCCAAAGCGAGACCAATCCGGATCGCTGACTCGACGGCCTTCTCGTTCACGACCGGAAGCGACCCGGGAAGGCCAAGGCAGACCGGACAGACCTGAGTGTTCGGTGGCGCGCCGAACGTCGTGGGGCATCCGCAGAACATCTTGGTTGCGGTGTTCAGCTCGACGTGCACCTCGAGCCCCATCACTGGGTCGAAGGCGGCGATGGCGTCCTCGAACGACAGCAACTCTGCTGCGCGCGGCGAGACGGATGGCGAAGCGGTCACACCGCACCTCCTGACACCAGTTCCGGCCGCCGTTGCCACAGCGGGCCACCCCAGCGCTCCTGAAGCGCCGCCTCCAATGCTGCACCCACCCGGTAGACCCGGTCGTCTGCCTGAACCGGCGCCATGAGCTGGACGCCGACGGGCAGGTCGTGGTCGCCGAGCCCGGCCGGCAGGCTCATAGCCGGGCCGCCGTAAAGGCTGGACGGCAGCGTCGCGAGATCGGCCTTGTACATGGCGACCGGGTCGTCCGTTCGCTCGCCGATCTCGAAGGCAACGGTCGGAGTCGTCGGAGAGACGAGTACGTCGACCCGCTCGTACGCGGCCTCGAAGTCTCGCCGGATCAAGGTGCGCACCTTCTGGGCCTGGCCGTAGTAGGCGTCGTAATAGCCAGCGGACAACGCATAGGTGCCCAGCATGATGCGACGCTTCACCTCGGGGCCGAATCCGGCTGCGCGCGTCTTAGCCATCACCTGCTCGACGCCATTGTCGCCGTCGTCTCCGACCCGCAGCCCGTATCGCATGCCGTCGAACCGCGCGAGGTTGCTCGAGCATTCGCTCGGAGCGATCAGGTAATACGCAGGGAGCGCGTACTCGAACGAAGGGCACGAGACTTCGACGATCTCCGCTCCCAGTGAGGTGAGCAGCTGGACGCTCTCGTCGAACCGTGCTTGGACGCCTGGCTGGTACCCCTCACCTTGGAGCTGCTTCACGACGCCAACGCGCATGCCGCTCACGTCGCCCATTTCGCCGCGTGCCGCCTCGACCACCGGAGGGACTGGCGCGTCGATCGACGTGGCGTCCATCGGGTCGTGTCCGGCGATGGCCGCGTGAAGCAAAGCGGCGTCCTCAACCGAACGCGCAAAGGGGCCGCCCTGGTCGAGCGATGACGAGAAGGCCACCAGGCCGTACCTCGACACACCGCCGTATGTGGGCTTGACGCCGACGATGCCGGTGACCGCCGCAGGTTGGCGAATCGATCCTCCGGTGTCAGTACCGAGGGCCAGTGGCGCCTGCTGCGCCGCTACCGCTGCGCTCGACCCGCCGGACGAACCGCCAGGGATGCGAGAGAGGTCCCAAGGGTTCCTCGTGACCCCGTACGCCGAGTTCTCCGTGGACGAGCCCATCGCGAACTCGTCCATGTTGGTCTTGCCGAGCACCACGACATCAGCCGCTCGCAGGCGCTGGACCACCGTGGAGTCGTACGGAGGGATCCACCCCTCAAGAATCTTCGACCCGCACGTCGTCGGAGCTCCCCGCATCGTGAAGACGTCCTTCAAGGCCAACGGGACGCCTGCGAGAGGGCTGAGCCGCTCCCCCTCCGCCCGCTTGTCGTCGACGGCGTCGGCATCGGCGAGCACGCGCTCACGGTCGACGTGCAGGAAGGCGTGCACCGCATCGTCGGTCGCTTCGATCTGGTCGAGATGTGCGGCGGCAACGTCGTGAGCGGACACCTCACCGGACGCGATAACCGATGCGATCTGGGCCGCGCTCCAGCGCGTCGGATCGCTCACTGTTCCTCCTCGTCGAGGATCCGAGGCACCCGGAACCGATCGTCCTCGGCCGCGGGTGCGGCTGCCAGCGCGTCCTCGCGTGGCAGACTCGCCACCACGGTGTCGGGCCGAGCAACGTTGACGACCGGCACCGCGTGAGTGGTTGGCGGGACGTCGTCGGCAGCGACCTCCGACACTCGCGCCACCGCGCCCAGGATCACTTCCAGCTGTTCTCCGAAGTGCACGAGCTCTTCCTCGGTGAGCTCGAGGCGGGAGAGCTTGGCCAAGTGGGCCACGGTGTCACGGTCGAACGCAGGCATTCGGCCATCCTACGGACGCCGATAACGCTGCAGTTCTCAGGCCGAGCCGCTCGCTCCTTCAGCACCACCGCGCAACACGCGCAGCGCGCGCTGCTGCGAGGGGTGACGCAACAACCAGGCGGTGGCGTTGTCCGCGTCCAGCGGCCGACTGACGTACCAGCCCTGCACGGCGTCGCACCCGAGGTCTTGGAGCAAGTCCCAGACCTGCTCGGACTCGACTCCCTCGGCCACCGCCGTCATGCCGAGGCCGTGCGCCAACTCGACGATCGAGGCGACGATCGTCACGTCACCCGGATCGGCAGTGAGCCGCGAGACGAATGAGCGGTCGATCTTGATCTCGGAGATCGGAAGCCGCTTGAGCAGCACCATCGATGAGTAGCCGGTACCGAAGTCGTCCAGTGAGGCTGCCACGCCGATGCGGCGCAGGGCATTGAGCGTGGCGTCCACCTCGCCGGAGTCACGGGTGAGGACTCGTTCGGTGAGCTCGAGCATGAGCATCGACGCAGGCAGATCGTGCCGTTCGAGCGCCGTTGCGACGACGCCGACGAGATCGCGACCGTGCAGGTCGCGCATCGACACGTTCACCGCAACCGGGATCTCGAGGCCAGCCTGCCGCCAGCGGGCCACCTGGGCGAGGGACTCGTCGATGACGTGTTCGGTGAGTGGCGCCATCAACCCGGAGTGCTCGGCCATGGGGATGAACTCGTCGGGCATCACCAGGCCTCGTTGCGGGTGGTGCCAACGGACGAGCGCCTCGACGCCAACGACGGCGCCGGAGCTCAGGGCGACCTTGGGCTGGAAGTGAACTCGCAGGTCGCCGTTCTCGAGCGCGTTGCGCAAGCCGCCGAGCAGGGCAAGTCGGCTTGCGGAGTTGCGGTCACGATCGGCGACGTACACCTCGACACCGGTCCGCTCCTCCTTGGCCAGGTACATCGCGACGTCCGCACGCCGCACGATGGGGTCGACGTCCTCGCCGTGCTCGGGGAACACAGCGACACCGATGCTCGCCTCGAGCTCGAACAGCATTCCCTCGACGTGGAACGGCCGCGTCAACGCCTGACGCACTCGGTGTGCCACCTCGACAGCGGCTTCCTGGTTGCGCACCGGGTCGAGCAGGATGGCGAACTCATCGCCGCCGAGACGGGCCACGAGGTCGTTCGGGCGCAGCGCTCCCTGGATGCGCTGGGCGACCACTGCGAGCAGCCGGTCGCCGACTTGGTGCCCCAGTGTGTCGTTGACCTCCTTGAAGCGGTCGAGGTCGAGCAGACAGAAAGCGACCCTGGCATGACGCCGCCGAGCCTCCTCGAGCCGGCTACCCAGCTCGGTGAGGATCATCTTGCGGTTGGGCAGACCGGTGAGCGAGTCGTGCAGAGCCTGGTGCTCCTTCTCTCGCGAGATGGACGCGGTCTTGCGCACCGCGTAGAGCGGCAGCAACAGCAGCGGCAGGTAGATGGGCTCAGCCGAGACGAAGACGACGAGCGGGGCGACCGCGAGCACCGCCATGTTGGTGAAGAAGTAGTACCCGAAGTCCTCGAAGAAGTCGTCCGCGAACGTCCGACCGGGGTCGGCGAGCATCGAGAACAGAGTGTTGTTGACGAAGAAGAACGACAGCCAGCCAGCGACGATCCACGTAAGGTCCGTCGGTTCGAGGCCAGACAAGGGATCGGCGAGGGTTGGGATCGGTTCACCGGCAGCCCCCCGAACGAGACTCATCAACAGAGCCGCAGAACCGACGCTGAGAGCAAAGTTCCCGATGTTGTACGGCACTTTCCAGAGCGGTTTGCGCTTCGCAACCTCTGAGCCGAGAGTCGCGCACGAGATCAGTGCAATGGCGGGCCACGCACCGAACAGGTAAAGCGTCGCGAAGACGAACGCATCGCTCGTAGCAACACCCTGGCTGTCGTACCCGCTGCCGATGATGACCGGAAAGAACTCGAACAAGAACAGCAAGCCCGCGATCATCCAGAAGGCCAACTTCGCGTCACCGAGCTCGGGCAAGGTCTGGTACAGCGCGACGGTGACCAGGGCGAGACCAGGGACCACCGATATCCACCAGCCCGCGGCGAACATCGACGGCTTCAGCAGGTTCGGGTGGTCCGGCAGATCCGGCGGCTCGTCCGACTCCTCGAGGCCCGCGGGCACGACGCCAGGCGAGTCGACGTCGCTCATGACCTCACCGCCCCTCATGAGCCCTCATGAGCCCGCACGAGCATGCCCCGAAGAATGGTAGCCACTCGATCACGATCCGTGATGGCTTCACTACGTCTTGTTCACCCATTCAGCCGGTCGGCTGCCTGCTGCCGACTCTTGAGCCCGCTCAGGACACTGCTCAGGACACTGCTCAGGACACGGCCCAGGACACTGCTCAGGAGACCGCTTCGGGACCCTCGGCCAGCAGGCGGCGGAACTGGTCTTCGTCCAGCACCGGCACACCGAGTTGCTCGGCCTTGGCCAGTTTCGACCCGGCGTTTGCGCCCGCCACAAGGAACGAGGTTTTGCGCGACACCGATCCGGCGGCCTTGCCGCCCGCCGCCGTGATGGCTTCCTGAGCTTCTTCTCGAGTCATCTGCTCGAGGCTGCCGGTCACCACGACGCTGACCCCCTCGAGCACCGCCGACCGGGGCGAGTCGCTGACCGGGTCTTCCAGTCGGACGCCGGACGCGCGCCACCGTTCGACGATCGATCGGTGCCACTCGACCTCGAACCACTCGTGGATCGACTCGGCGATGATCGTGCCGACGCCGTCTACCGCGGCCAAAGTCTGGACGTCGGCGGCCGCGATGGCGTCAAGACTGTGTAGCTCACGCGCCAGCGCCTGAGCTGCTGTCGGACCGACGTGGCGAATCGACAGTGCCACGAGCACCCGCCACAAGGGGCGGTCTTTCGCTGCCTCGAGCTGCTTCAGCAGCACTTCGGCGTTGGCCGACAACACCGGGCCGCTCGGCGTTTGACGCGTGAAGAACGGACACCGGATGAGCGCATCGGCGTCCAACGCGAAGAGGTCTCCCTCATCGACGACGAGTTTGCACTCGAGCAGCGCGATGGCGGCCTTGTAACCAAGACCCTCGACATCGAACGCCCCGCGTCCAGCGACGTGGAACAGCCGCTCGCGCAGTTGCGCCGGACAGCTTCGCGTGTTGGGGCAGCGGATGTCTGCGTCGCCCTCCTTCTCCGGTGCCAGAGCCGTGCCGCACTCAGGACAGTGGGTCGGCATCTTGAAGGGCCGCTCGCTGCCGTCGCGCGCCTCGACGACCGGGCCGATGATCTCGGGAATCACGTCGCCTGCCTTACGCAGGAAAACGCGATCGCCGATCAACACGCCCTTGCGCTCGACCTCGGACGCGTTGTGCAACGTGGCCATCTGCACCGTCGAGCCCGCAACGCGAACCGGCGTCATGACGCCGTAGGGCGTGACGCGTCCAGTGCGGCCGACGTTGACCCGGATGTCTTCGAGAGTGGTCGTCACCACCTCGGCGGGGTACTTGTAGGCGATCGCCCAACGGGGTGCACGTGAGGTTGCACCGAGCTTGCGTTGGTCGGCGATGGCGTCGACCTTGACCACGACACCGTCGATCTCGTACTCGACGTCGTGACGATGCTCGTCGTAGTGGGCGATGAACTTCTCGACCTGGGCGAGAGTCTTGTGCACTTTGACGCGCGGGGACGTCGGTAGGCCCCATGACGCCATTGCTTCGTACGACTCCGACTGTGCTTTCGGGTCGTATCCGGTGCGCGCACCGATGCCGTGCACCACGAGCTGGAGGCCACCGAGCTGGTCGACAGCTCGTTGTGCCTCGCCCTCGAGGCGTGCGATGCGGACGTCCATGCGGTCGGTCGACTTGCCGGATGCCGCCATGTCGTCACGTCTGCGGCGCGCGGCGTCGAGCTCAGTGAGTCGACGGTCGACCCGTTGACGCAATGTGCCGGCCGCCGCATTGCGCGGGTTGGCGAACGCCGATCGGCCCAGCTCGATCACCTGCTCGTTGATCTGGTTGAAAGTGCTGACCGGAAAGCACACTTCACCCCTCACCTCGAGCAGCTCCGGGACAGCCGGGCCGCCATCTGAGGTGCTGAGCTGCTTCGGGATCGAGGGGATGAACCGGGCGTTGTACGAGACGTCCTCTCCGGTTCGTCCATCACCCCTCGTGGCCAACGAAGCGAGTCGGCCACCGCGATAGACCAGGTCGACCGCGAGCCCGTCCACCTTCAGCTCGCAGAGCATCGGAGGTGTTCGCCCGAGCCCCTGCTCGATTCGCTGTGCCCAGGCCCTCAGCTCTTCGAGGCTGAACACGTTGTCGAGGGAGTACATGCGCTCGAGGTGCTCGACGGGCTCGAACATCTCTGACAGCGCGCCGCCGACGGTCGCCGTCGGCGAGCTCGGGCTGGCCAGCTCGGGGCGTTTCTCTTCGAAGTCCCGCAGCCGCCGTTCCAGCTTGTCGTACTCATCGTCGGAGATCGTGGGTGCATCGAGCAGGTAGTAGCGGCGCCGGTGCTCGTTGACCTCGGCGACGAGCGCTTCGTACTCACTCTGCGGGTCGGCGTCCACGAGAGGCCCTTCAGTCTGTTGTGAGGTCTGGGTTGAGGTCTTGGTGGAAGCGCTCGTTCAGCGCCCGCAGTTCAGCGTAGGCGGCGGCACTGACAGCGGCACCACAGCGCGGAGTGAGGACGACCCGGTCCGCGAAGGCGTCAGGTGCCGCTCCCACGAGCGAACTGAGCTCGCGCAGCTTGCCGACGCCGTTCCCGTCCCCCGGATCCACCGCGCACCACAGCCCCGCTCCGCCTGCCCACCACCGCTCGAGCTGCTCCTCCAGTTGCCGCGCCGCCCCTCCGGCGGAACGGTCAGTGCGTCCGACGTCCACGATGATCCCGTCGGCATCGCTGCCGGTGATGACCCTCCACTCGGGGTCGAGGACGCAGGTGTTCACGACCACCCCGCATTCGACCCCGTGAACGGCATCGACGGCTCGGCGTAGGAGTGTGGTTGCGTCCTGGATTTCGACAGCGGGAACCGTGCCCCACCCGCTGGGTCGAGCGACCTCGCCGCGGGTAACCGTCTGCGCTCGAGGTTCATCGAGCTGGACGCACCAGGTCGCCTCTGGCACTCGGCGTCGCAGCTCTGCGATGTGGCTGATCACGCCTTCCACCAAGCTGGCTGCCAGGTCGTCGCGAGCGACTGGATCGGCAACGAACGCATCTCCGCTTCGCAGCTCGATGCTCGCCATCAAAGTGAGCGGCCCGCACACCTGTAGCTTGGCCGAGCCGGCGTATCCGGCCCAGTGCTCCTCGACGGCGTCGAGGTCTTGCGCGAGCATCGAGCGCGCTCGGGCCAGGTCACGTCCTACTCCTGGCGCGGCGCGCCAACGGTCGACATCGAGCTCCAGTGGCAGGTCGACGAGTAGCGCGGCCGAACGGCCCACCGACTCCGCCCACGGTCCCCTTGCGGGAAGTTCGGGGATGTGCGGGAGTTCTGACAGTTCACCAATGACGAGCCGTGCCGCTTCGTCGCTTTGGGTGCCGACCACTGGCCCGAGCCCGGTCACGACGCCGCGTGGCAGCGGGCTCTCGCTCACGGAGACGCTGAAGTGATCGTCGCCGACCCACGCACCCTGGTGCCGTCGTACAACGCCAGCGTCTGACCCGGCGCGACGCCGCGCGTGGGGGCGTCCAACGTGGCTTCGACGGATTCCCGTGAGCAGCGCACTGTGGCGGGTACGGCTTCTCCGTGCGCGCGGTACTGCACGTCAAGGGTTTCGACCCCTAGCAGCGACGTGCCGCACCACGTCGGGCGTCCCGCCTCGATCTGGGTGACGCTGAGCGCGTCACGCGGCCCGACCGTGACGGTGTTGCTGACGGGCTCGACCGAGAGCACATAGCGCGGCTCGCGATTCGGCGCGGCCACTGTCAGGCCGAGGCCACGCCGCTGACCAACGGTGAACGCGAAGGCACCGGAGTGGTCACCGAGCACCTCACCGTTCTCATCGACGACGCGCCCGGGTCGCTGCCCCAGGTGTGTCTCGAGGAATCCCTTGGTGTCTCCGTTGGCGATGAAGCAGATGTCGTGACTGTCCGGCTTGTCGGCGACCAGCAGGCCGCGCTCGGTTGCCTCGACCCTGACGTCAGTCTTCAGCGAGTCTCCCAGCGGGAACATCGAATGCTCGAGCTGTTGACTCGTCAGTACCGCCAACACGTACGACTGGTCCTTGGCTGGGTCGGCGGCGCGGTGCAGTTCCACGCCGTCGGTGCCGCGTTCGAGCCGGGCGTAGTGACCGGTGCAAACAGCGTCGAACCCCAGGCCAAGGCCGCGCTCCAGCACCGCGGCGAACTTGATGCGTTCGTTGCAGCGCAGGCACGGATTCGGCGTGCGACCTGCGGCGTACTCAGCCAGAAAGTCGTCAACGACCTCGGCCTTGAACTCCTCGGCGAGGTCCCACACGTAGTACGGGATCCCCAGGACGTCGGCGACCCGGCGGGCATCGCGAGAGTCCTCAAGACTGCAGCACCCTCTGGCCCCCGAACGAAACGTCTGCGGGTTGCTGCTCAATGCCAGGTGGACGGCCGTGACGTCGTGTCCGGCGTCCACAGCGCGCGCCGCGGCGACAGCCGAGTCGACCCCGCCAGAAAGAGCGGCCAGGACACGCATCGCTAGGCCTGCCGGACGGAGGGCCGGGCCGAGCGTGCACGTTCGACGACCGGGCCGATCGCAGCGCAGAGCTCACGCACGTCTGCGCGAGTTGACGAATGGCCCAGCGAGAACCGTAGGGACGACCTGGCCTCTGCCGATGTTGCGCCCATCGCGAGCAGCACGTGGCTCGGTTCGGCGACACCAGCCGAGCACGCAGACCCCGTTGAGCACTGGACGCCGTATGCGTCGAGCAGCATCAGCAGCGAGTCACCCTCGCACTTCGGGAACGACA
>DASUFV010000221.1:0-6843 GCA_036274415.1 Actinomycetes bacterium | reverse complement strand
GATCGGCCCTCCAGGTCGGGTGCCCCGGCCATGGAGAGTGGGCTACGGACCAAGAACGAGGCGGACCGGCGCCGTCGTCACGGCGGCGCGACCCCCGTTGTGCCGGTCTGATCGCGCACCCTCGTCTCAGTTCCAGCGCCTCGGACTGTTCCGAGCGATCTCATGGGCGACGGCCTCGACCAGGCGGCTCAGCTCCTCTCGCGCCGGCTCCCATCGCAGCTCGGTGGCCAGCTCCCCGAGCCGCGCACGGTCGGCCAGCCCGCGAAGGAGGCGGCGACAGGCAGTCGGCGACTGCGTGACGCGCTCAACGCACGTCGAGAGATCGTGATCGACGACCTGGGCAGGCGCCGCGTCCCGTACAGCAATGGCGCCGTTGGCCGCTGCCCGCCGCTCCTCGTACGCCGCCCGACGACACCGCAGCGAGCACCATTTCCGAGGCCTTCCGCTGCGACGTCCTACCCACCGAGTACCGCAGCGGAGGCATGAGTCGCGCGGAAGCAGCGGTTCGAATTCGTCGCTGTTGGAGGTCACACAGGAAGAGGCGACGAACGTACGGACGAAACGGACGGTCCGACAGTGCATGGGGTTTGAGGGTGGTGAGCCGGCTCGATCGGGCAGCTGCGTGGGTGGTCGGGTGACGTGGTCGCGTCCGAGGTTGACTTGATGCGAGTTCGTCCGGTCGGGGACGCGCCGGGGTTCTGGTCATGCGCACGGACAGGTGACATTGACCAGCGGCATGGGGTGCGTTCGGCGCACCGGATGGTCCGCATTCAAGGCCAAGTCGCCGGCGTCGCGCCCCAAACATGTTAGTCAGGTCGACGTTGACCGGTTCGCCGCTATCGTTCTGGCGTGGCAGAAGTCAACACGAGATGCGGGGCGGCGTCTTTTGGTCGCGAGGGTGGGGGCGACGCTTTCCGGGTGCATCGAGCAGAAGCTCTGGTGTCCAGGTCATGCTGCACGTCTGCTACGGCCTCGGCATACTGATGGACGGGAATGCAAAGGCCTGGGCAGGTCTGGCGCAGCGGCTCCTACGCCCTCGAGAACTTGGTCAACGGCGTACGCGCGGTCGAGCTCAAGGCGGCCAACAAGAGGTTCAAAGCCCCGGCCTTCGAGACCCCTCGTCCAACAGTGGCGATGTAACGGTCGGCGAGTGGATCGACGCTCGGCTTCCCGGGCCGGTCTGACTACCCATCGATCGCACCACGGGCAGGGATGCTAGGGACCGGAATCATCCCCAGGACGGGCGCCGCTCGCTGAGCTGTCGGAAGCCGCAATGAGCCGGGAAGCCGGTCGAGTCCTGACCTCCAGCCCCAGGGTCCTCGACGCTTGGCCCACCCGAGGAACGGGTCGCTTGGAAGTGCCTCAGCGCGACCATGGGTTGCAGTCCGACCGCGGCGTCGTCACGACCTCTTTGGTGTGTCGATGAAATGAGACTTCACTGAAACAAGATTTCAGTCTAGTCTGACCGCCAGCCCCTGCTGCCGACCTCACGTGGCCATGCAGGAGTGCATTCGGATCTGTAGTGGTGACCCTTGGAGACTCATGAGCGCACGCCCGATCGCCATGGCTCCTGTCGCTCTGCTCCTTTGCCTTCTTGTCATCGGGGCTGCCCCCAACCTCGCCCAAGCGTCGCCGGGCTACGCCTCGGCTCCGACGTCGTGGACCGCGGCTGTATGTCAACCGGCTCCCGAACGTGACGACGACACCATCCACATCACGGGGTGTCTCAAGGACCTGCGGGAGACGCCACCCACAGCCGTGCCCGGGGTCGACCTGTCGGTTGAGGACAGCAGCGGCGACACCGTCGGTACCGGGACGAGCGACGCGTCAGGCACTTTTGACATTCCGCTTCCGGGTGACGCGATCGACAATCTGGGCAAGACCTTCACGGTGCACATCGACGTTGACACGCTGCCCGAGGGAGCGGCCCTGCAAGACTCCAAGCAAGTGTCATTGAAGATCACCCCCCGACTGGACTCTGACGTCTTTGTAACGTTCCCGATCGGGGACGCACCTGCAAAGGGCCCGGGGAAGGCAACTCAGGCACTTCAGTTGGCAGTTGGCGGTCTGGTGTTCGCGCTGCTGCTCGCGATGGCAAGCCTTGCACTGTCGCTGATCTTCGGGACGACAGGCCTCACCAACTTCGCGCACGGCGAGCTGATCACCTTCGGTGCCCTCGTCGCGTTCGGCGTCGACTCACTGCCTGGCAACATCTCCGTCGGCGGGGTCAATATCACAATCTTGGTAGCCGCCCTCGTTGCCACGGTCGCCTCGGGACTCTTCGGCCTTCTCAACGACCGCGGGTTGTGGTTGCCGCTTCGCCGCCGGGGCACCGGCCTGACCGCGCTGATGGTCGTCAGCATCGGCCTCTCGATCCTGCTGCGCAGCGTGTACCAATACATCATCGGTGGCAACGCGCATCAGTACAGCCAGTACGCGGTGCAAGAGCCGTTCAAGGTGGGGCCGCTCCTCATCACCGAGCGTGACGTCGCGGTGGCCATCTTCGCCATCGCGGTACTCGGCGGGGTCGTCACCGCAATGAAGACAACTCGCCTTGGCAAGGCCGCACGAGCCATCGCCGACAATCCGGCGCTCGCAGCCTCCACCGGAATCAACGTCGACCGAGTCATCACTGCCGTGTGGATAGGTGGTGCGGCGCTGGCCGGACTGTCAGGAGTCCTACTCGGCCTCACCCAAGGCTTCGACTTCCAACTCGGGCTCAAAATGCTCCTGCTCGTGTTCGCCGCCACCGTGCTCGGCGGCCTCGGCACCATCTGGGGACCCATCGTCGGGGCTCTCACCCTCGGCACCCTCGTAGAGGTCTCGACGTTGTTCGTGCCCACTGAGCTCAAGTACGTCGGAGCGCTCGTCGTTCTCATCATCGTCCTACTGATCAGGCCTCAGGGCCTGCTCGGCCGGGCCCAGCGAGTCGGCTAGGAGAGAACAGTGGACTGGCATGCCATCTTTTCGCAGTCACTACAACAGGCAGTGGGTCCCACCGCCGCCGTCTACTGTCTGGCCGCCATCGGGTTGAACGTCCACTTTGGCTACGCCGGGCTCCTCAACTTCGGGCAAGCCGGCTTCATGGCCGTTGGCGGCTACACGGTGGCATCCTTCGTTGCCACCTGGGGACTCTCCTTCTGGCTATCGCTACCCCTAGCAATTGCCCTCGCCGTCCTGCTCGCACTCATCCTCGGCGTGCCTACACTCCGCCTCCGAATCGACTACCTGGCCATCGTGACTCTCGCGGCAGCGGAGATCATCAGACAGACAATCGGGTCAGTGACCCTCCTGGAGTACTTCGGCGGCCAGGACGGACTCCAGAACTTCTCGCGCAGTTTCACCAGCCTCAACCCGTTTGACGAACGCCACGGCATCCCTGGCATCGTCAGCTGGCGACCCAACGACCTGTGGACGCTCATCGTCACCTGGACACTGGTCGCATTTGGCTGCCTTGTCGTCTGGGCGCTGACACGAAGCCCATGGGGCCGAGTGCTCAAGGGCGTTCGTGAGGACGAACACGCGGTCCGGAGTCTTGGCAAGAACGTCTACGCCTACAAGATGCAGGCACTCATCGTCGGGGGAGTCATCGGCGCGGTTGCCGGAGTCATGTCCGCACTTCAACACGCCGCCATCAACCCGTCGCTCTTCGCCGTGGACACGACGTTCTTTGCCTACACCGTGCTCCTGCTCGGAGGGGCGGCGCGAGTGTTCGGACCAGTCGCGGGTTCGATCATCTTCTGGTTCCTGATCACGGTGCTCGACCTGTTCTTCAGCCAGGCAACTGCCGGGCCGGACCCGATCATTCCTACGTCGATCATGAATGCCCAGCAGGCCAGCCTCGTGCGCTTCATCTTCATGGGCTTGAGTCTCATGTTGCTGATGGTGTTCAGGCCCCAAGGCATCCTCGGTGACCGGAAGGAACTCGCCTTCGATGCCCGCTGACGCGATCCACATATCCGCCGACTCCGAGGGTGGGCCGTGCGCCCTGTCCGACGCGGGCAATACCCCAGGGGTCGCGAAACCGGATCCCATCCTCGTCGCCGACGACGTGCAACGGACCTTCGGCGGCCTCACGGCTGTCGATGTCCGCCACGTCGAGATTCAGCGCGGTGCGATCACCGCACTCATCGGACCCAACGGCGCTGGAAAGACCACCTTCTTCAACGTGTTGACCGGATTCGACCAGCCGCAGGCCGGCCGCTGGTCCTTCAACGGTCAGCCGCTACGGCGGGAGCGAGCCTACAAGATCGCGCAGAAGGGCATGGTGAGGACCTTTCAGCTCACCAAAGTGCTGGCCCGGATGACCGTCATCGAGAACATGCGGATCGGATCGACGGGTCAGCGCGGTGAACGCTTCTGGCAGTCCATGTTCCCCGTCACCTGGCGGAGTCAGGAACGCGAGGTCACCGAACGAGCAGACGCTCTGCTCGAGCGCTTCCTCCTCACGGCGAAGCGCAACGACTTCGCGGGAAGTCTCTCTGGCGGACAAAGGAAGCTTCTGGAGATGGCGCGCGCTCTGATGGCCGAGCCCGAGCTGGTGATGCTCGACGAGCCGATGGCCGGCGTGAACCCAGCACTCAAACAGTCACTGCTCGGGCACGTGAAGTCTCTCCGGGACGAGGGAAGAACAGTTCTGTTCGTCGAACACGACATGGACATGGTGCGCGAGATCTCCGACTGGGTGATCGTCATGGCGCAGGGCAAGGTCATCGCCGAAGGACGTCCTGACGCGGTGATGAAGGACGAGCGCGTGATCGACGCCTATCTCGGCGCGCACCACGACCAGGCCCTGAGCGGGATAGAGAAGAAGGTGCACGCAGAAGCGGAGGCCGAAGCGGCGGTGGACAAAACTGGGACCACCGAGTCCCCGACGGCGACAGGAGACGTCCATGACGACTGAAGCCAACAGCGCCATGGGTGCGTCCGATCACGCTCGTCTCGCCGCCGGCGCGATCATCCGTGCAGATGCCCTCGTCGCTGGCTACCTGCCTGGCGTCAACATCCTCAACGGCACCGATCTCTACTGCCACGAAGGCGAGTTCGTCGCGATCATCGGCCCGAACGGCGCCGGCAAGTCAACCCTGCTCAAGGCCCTGTTCGGGCTGGTGCGCGTGAAGGAAGGGTCCGTCTCTCTGAGGGGCGACGACGTTACCAACCTTCGGGCGGACGCGCTCGTGGCCAAGGGCATCGGGTTCGTGCCTCAGACCAGCAACGTCTTCCCCTCCCTGACTATCCAGGAGAATCTGGAGCTGGGTGTCTACCAGCGCCCGAGCACCTTCCGGAAGCGCCTCGACTTCGTGGGCGGTCTGTTCCCGACCCTCCTGGACCGGAGAAGCCAGAAGGCCGGCTCCCTCTCGGGGGGCGAACGGCAGATGGTCGCCATGGGCAGAGCGCTGATGATGGAGCCCAGCGTCGTACTCCTGGACGAACCTTCGGCGGGTCTGTCCCCAGTGATGCAGGACGAGGTTTTTCTCCAGACCCGCACGATCAACGCGGCCGGGGTGACTGTGATCATGGTTGAGCAGAACGCCCGCCGCTGCCTGGAGATCTGTGACCGCGGCTACGTGCTCGACCAGGGTCGCAATGCCTACACAGGGCGCGGAACCGATCTCGCCCGGGATCCGAAGGTCATCGAGTTGTACCTCGGGACCCTGGCCAAGAGCCTCTAGCATGAGCCAGCAAGGATGTCCCGGTCGACGAGGTCGGCTGGAGACCATGCCCAACAACAAGGAGAGGCCTTACATTGGCACGCCAGGCTTCGGCCAGCTCGAGCGACGACCTGGCCGAGATCCAAGTCTCACCAAGACCCACCCTGTCGACACTCGATCGAGTCGCGGAGCTCCTCCAGGCATTCGTCCCGGAACGGCCCCAGTGGAAGCTGCAGGAGATCGCGTATCACCTGGGTTGGGACAAGGCGACCTCGCATCGATTCTTGACCAAGCTCGTAGAGCTGAGGTTCCTCGAACGCGATTCGGACGGAAACTTCAGCCTCGGCACCTTCATCCTCGACCTCTCCGCCCTTTACATGAGCGCCAACCCCGTACGTCAGCGCCTCGCCCGCATCATGGGAGAGATTCGCGACAAGACTGGCTTGACAACACAGGCCGGCTTCCTAGAGAACGGACACGTCGTCATCGTCTTGAGCGAGGAAGGCAACACCCTGGTCAAAGCGTCGGCCTCCCTCGGCGCCCACCTCCCTCTGCACGCCACCGCGATCGGCAAGGTCATCCTGGCCCAACTCGATGAGGAGTCGCTCGAGCGCCTCTTGGGCTCGGAGTTCACTTCGTTCACGAGCCGCACGCTCGTCGACCGTGACCAGATCGTGGCGACGGTTGACGCAGTGAGAGTAGACGGGTTCGCATCCGCGCACGGAGAGCTTGGTGAGGGCCTGGAGGCTGTTGCCGTGCCGATTCCTCGCAGCATCTTCGGGGTGCCGGCAGGGCTTGGCTGCTCAGGCCCCGCAGAACTCATGGCGGACCGGGAAAATGTTGAGCAGGTTCTGCGAGAGGTCGCGAAGGACGTCCGGCTGACTTAGCGCGCGATCGGACAACTCAGCCACCGCCGACCGCGCGCCGTCGGGGTGGCTCGTGATCGTGCTCGCCTGCCTCGGCCGAGAGCACCGCGAAGACGCATTCCTGATCGTGGCGAGCGCTGTTGATCTGCTCGTGCAGTGAACCAGTTCCTGGCTGGGCACGAGGCCGCCGTCACGCGAGAGGGCGGTGTGAACCGAAACTGCACCGCCGACTCGCTTGACCGCGATGCAACAGACCCTTAATCTCAGTGAAACCGAGTTTCAATTGATGCGGCGAGTCGCGACTTGCTCATTCGGACGGGAGACTG
>DASUFV010000220.1:0-10965 GCA_036274415.1 Actinomycetes bacterium | reverse complement strand
GGTGGCTCCACCGAGTTCGTCATGGGTGAGCCGGGTCGACCACCGACCGCGGCCGCATCCGTCGATATCGGCTGCGTGCGCATGACGGAGAGACACTTCGCGAACGATCCTCCATACCCGGCGGAGGTGGCTGCGGCACGCGACGACATCGACGCTGCGATCGTGGACGTCGCATCTACGGTTCCGCTACGCCAGGCCCGGTCACTAGTCGGCCTCGCCGGGTCGGTGACCACGGTGGCGGCGCTGGCCATGGGGCTCTGGGAATACGACGCTGACCGCATCCACGGGTCGGTCGTCACTGCTGCGGACGTTCATCGCGTATGCGAAGAGCTGCTGTACGCCACGCACGAGAAGCGCGCGGCCAACCCGGTGATTCACCCAGGTCGCGTCGATGTCATCGCGGCCGGCTCCCTCGTGCTATCAGCGATCGTCGCCTACACCGGTGTGGCAGAGGTCCTCGTCAGCGAACACGACATCCTCGACGGAATCGCGGCGTCCATCGCAGAGTGAGGCGACGCCGGGTACGTTTCCTCTTGCACCTGCGACGGAGGAGGGCCGATGGCCGAACGAGTGACGTTC
Source organism: Actinomycetes bacterium (assembly GCA_036274415.1). Classification (GTDB taxonomy): domain Bacteria; phylum Actinomycetota; class Actinomycetes; order JAHEKZ01; family JAHEKZ01; genus JAHEKZ01. The sequence goes on along the minus strand of DASUFV010000220.1, from coordinate 10,386 downwards.
GCGAGCAACGGGGGCTCGTGCGGGGGATTGTTCGCGGTCCCCGAGTCCGGACGCGGGCCTGGCGTCGTCGTCATCCAGGAATGGTGGGGTCTGGTGCCTCACATCGAGAACGTCGTCGACAGATTCGCGGAAGCGGGTTTCGTCGCGCTCGCCCCGGATCTCTTCCACGGCGCGAAGACCGGTGAGCCAGATGAGGCGATGCGCATGATGATGGCGCTGGCGATGGACCCGGCGGCGAAGGACATCGCTGGAGCAGCCCGATTCCTCTTCGAATGCGACCCCACGAACGGCAACGGCATCGGTGCCGTCGGGTTCTGCATGGGCGGCTCGTTGGCACTGTGGTCAGCGACACTTGCGCCGCAGCTCACGGCGGCAGTTGGCTTCTACCCCGCCTTGCCGTGGGATCGCATGAGCCCGCACTGGCCGAACTACGCGGGCAAGGCAGCGATGATCCATTGCTCCGAAGAGGACGGCACGTCGGCCGCCGCCGGAATTCAGCAAGCAAAGGAAGCGATCGAAGAGGCGGGTGGAACAGTTCAGCTGTTCGACTATCCGGGCACAAAGCACGCGTTCTTCAATGACGATCGTCCCGAGGTGTACAACGCTGCCGCCGCCGCTGAGGCGTGGGAAAGAACGACGACGTTTCTGTTCGACCGGCTGGCCAATTGACCCCACCAACGACTGCGAGCGACGTACGCCTCGCAGCGTCCGAGTGCTCTTCGCTCGTCCAGCTGGACGCGCTCGTCACCGAGTGTCGGGCCTGCCCGCGATTGGTCGAGTGGCGTGAGCGCGTGGCGACCGAGAAACGTCGGTCGTTTGCGAACGACTCCTATTGGGGGCGACCCGTTCCGGGATTCGGCGACCCCGGGGCGTCGATCCTGGTGGTGGGCCTTGCGCCTGCGGCGCACGGCGGAAACCGGACTGGCCGCATGTTCACCGGCGATCGCAGCGGGGACTGGCTGTTCGCAGCGCTTTACCGCGCGGGCTTTGCCAACCAACCGACCTCCATGTCGACGGATGACGGCCTCGTGCTGTCAGGCGTTCGGATCACCGCCGCAGTGCGGTGCGCTCCACCGGCCAACCAGCCGACGCCGACCGAGCGAGACACCTGCTCGCCGTGGCTCGATGCCGACCTGCGCCTGACACCAGCACGCGTCGTCGTCGTGCTCGGGTCGTTCGCGTGGACGGCCGCGCTGGCGGCAATCGGCCGCACGGGCGTCGCTCTGCCGCGACCGCGTCCGAAGTTCGGACACGCGGTGGAGACGATCGTCGGCGACTGGACCGTGATCGGGTCCTTTCACCCCAGCCAGCAGAACACCTTCACCGGCAAGCTGACCGAGCCCATGCTGGACGCGGTGTTTCGCCGCGCCCGAATCGTCGCTGGTCTCGACGCATAACTTGACGTCAAGGTTTTGCCGGTCCGTCCAGCGGGCGTTGAATTTTCGGCTGCCTACAGTGGACGTATGAGTGCAGCACCAGCCACACGTCCGCCCATCCCTCGGATTCTCGTCGTGGGCGGCGGATACGTGGGCATGTACACCTCGTTGCGTCTGCTCAAGAAACTGCGCAACGACGAGGCGATCGTGACCGTCGTGGATCCGCGGTCGTACATGACGTACCAGCCGTTCCTGCCTGAGGCGGCAGCCGGCGCGGTGTCTCCCCGCCACGTCGTGGTTCCGTTGCGGCGAGTACTTCGAGGCGCAGAGATCGTCAACGCTCGCGTCCTCGAGGTGAAGCACGCCGAGCGCCGCGCGATTGTGCAACCACTCGAGGGAGACCCGTATCCGCTCGAGTACGACCACATCGTGATAGCGGTTGGCTCGGTTTCTCGGACATTGCCAATACCAGGCCTGGCCGAGTGGGCAACCGGCTTCAAGACCGTGGAGGAGGCGATTCAGCTGCGTAACCGAGTCCTGGAGTGCCTCGACATCGCCGAGTCGACGCACAGCCCGGAGATTCGTGAGCGCAATCTGAATTTTGTGGTTGTCGGAGGCGGCTTTGCGGGTGTCGAAGCGCTCGCGGAGCTGGAGGACATGGCGCGCTATGCGACGCGCTACTACCGCTACATCGAACCGAGCGACCTGCACTTCTACTTGGTCGAGGCCGCAGACGCGATCCTGCCTGAGGTCGGACCTGAGATGGGTGTGAAGACGCTCGAGCAGCTCCGGAAGCGTGGCATCGACGTCAAGCTGGAAACACGCTTGGAGTCGTGCGTCGGTGGCCACGTCGTCCTTTCCGACGGCACCACTTTCGACGCCGAAACTGTGGTCTGGACTGCGGGCGTCAAGGCGAGCCCGGTATTGCAGAACACCGACCTACCGCTGAACGAGCGGGGGCGGCTGCAGGCTGACGCGACCCTGCGCGTGGTCGGCACGGAGAACGCCTGGGGAGCAGGCGACGGCGTAGCCGTGCCCGACCTGACCACCGAAGACCACAGGGAGTGCGCCCCGAACGCCCAGCACGCCGTCCGTCAGTCGAAGGTGTTGGCCGACAATCTCATCGCTTCGCTGCGCGGCTTCCCGGTACACGAGTACCGGCACAAGTACGTGGGCTCGGTTGCGGGGCTAGGCCTCTTCAAGGGTGTTGCGAACGTGTATGGCATCAAGCTCAAGGGCCCCATCGCGTGGTTCATGCACCGCACCTATCACGTCAGCCGAGTGCCGACGCTCAACCGGAAGATCCGGGTGATCGTCGACTGGACGATGGCGCTGTTCTTCAAGCGCGAGATCGTTTCGCTGTGGTCGATGCACGAGCCGTTCCATGAGTTCCAGGAGGCCGCCAAGCCCTCCCCACCGGACTCCTCGCAGGCACCGCCTGCGGCCTGACGCCCGGCTTCCCACCGACCGACCAGTGACGGCCCTACCCTGGTGAGGACAGCCCGGATGGCGTAACTGGCAGCCGCCGGCCACTTAAAATGGCCTGCCGAAAGGCGTGTGGGTTCGAGTCCCACTCCGGGCACACCTGAAGTCAGATACGCTTGTTGTGCTGCGTGCGGTCGCATCAGCAGCCAAAGAAGGGGCGATCGGTACAGATGGAATCTCGCAACCCAGTCATCGCGCGCATGGAGAAGGAAGCGCAGCGCAACGGCGGCTACGCCGACTTCGGCGCCACCGCGACGGCAACGGCGGCAGCGCCCACCGGCTCCGGGACCGAACCCCTCGCTCCGCCGCGGCAGGCACAGCCGCTCGGCGCCCCGATGACCATCAACGACGTCATCGTTCGCACTGCGGCGATGTTCGTCCCGCTGCTGATCACGGCATACATCACCTGGACGATGGAGCTGTCCTACGGCTACGTCCTGATCGCCATGCTGGTCGGCCTGGGTCTCGGCCTCTGGGGGGCGCTCTCGAGCAAGGTTCGCCCTGCGGTCTACCTGGCCTACGCCGCAGTCGAGGGTGTCGTCATCGGCGGTCTGAGCCTGTGGTTCCAGACGTGGGTGGACGAGAGCAACTTCGCTCAGGGCCAGCCGACCACGAACATCGTGATCCAGGCGGTCATCGGAACGTTCGCGGCCTTCGCTGCCGTGCTGTTCCTCTATGCGACCCGCATCATCAAGGTCACCGGCAAGTTCAAGAAGTTCATGCTCATCGCGATGACGGCGTACCTCGGAATCGCGGTGGTCAGCCTGATCACTGCGCTCTTCGGTGTCGGTGACGGTTGGGGCTTCTTCGGGGTCGACGGCATCGGCCTGCTGCTGTGCGTCGCTGGCGTGGCGCTGGCCGCGTTCTCGCTCGCGCTCGACTTCGACGCGATCGAGCAGGGGGTGGCAGCTGGTCTGCCGGAGCAAGAGTCGTGGCGCGCGGCGTTCGGCCTGACCGTCACGCTGATCTGGCTGTACCTCGAGATCCTGCGCTTCTTGGCGATCCTCAACTCCGACTGAGGCTTCTCAGTCGGGGAGTGATGCCCGCGTTCGGGCGTTTACTGGACGCGGCGGGCAGCGCGCACTTTGTCGTACTCGTGCACGACCGCAGTTGCGTAGCTGTGCGGTAGTGAATGCTCGTCCTGCAACCAATGGACGCGTTCTTCGAACCGTGTAAGAGCAGGGCCCTCTTGCACCACCCGGAACCACTCGTCCATGGCCTTGCCCGTCGCCTGAGGCAGCCGGGCTACCAAGTTCGCGTGGGTCTCTTCGGAGTGGTGCAGTGAGGACATGGCGACTCCCAGGGCCGATGAATGTGCGTCTACCGTGCCTCAGGCCGCCCAGCCCCGCAAGACCCGAACGGTCCTGAGATGGTCCTGAGATATGGTCCCCGCGATGGCGGACATCGATGCGGATCGGGAGCGGCTCGGACGCCTCTGCGACCGGCTGAGGAGCATGGCAGAGCCGGCCCTGACACGCCCTCGTGAGCAGCTCGAAGGGCAGTCGGTGGCGACGGCGGTACATGAACTCTGCACGTGGGCGGCCGCCGCCATGGGGGTCGCCGGGCCCGTGCCGGTGCTCCATCCGTTCGCCACGGGTGACCAGCTGACGGTGATCGGGCGGGAGTTCCTCGACTGGTGCGCGGCGTCCGACGACGAAGCCGTGCTGAGGAACTGGCGTGCATGGATAGATCGGCTTCGCGCAGCGACCTGAGGGGCCTAGGGCTCGGAGGCCTCGGCCGGTGTCGCTTCTCCGGCGCCACCACCGCGGCGCAGACGCAGCAGGCCGCGAAGACGCGAGCCGGTGTCCACGGCCACCTCGGCTCCGCCAACCTCGGCCGCCTCCGCGGCCGCTTCGGCCAGTTCGAGTGACGTCGTTCCGGCGTCCGGCGTCGGCGGGCCGCTGAGGGCGTCGGCCAGACTCGGCACGAGCGCCTCCGCGAGTGCGCGGTATCCCTCGGTGGAGGGGTGGAAGCGGTCGGGCCCGAACATCCGGTCGGGATGCGCGTCGAACTCCGGACCCAGCAAGTCGGCCAGCGCGACCGCGCGAGCACCCGACTCGACGGTTGCCACCATCTGCGCCGCGGCGAGCGAGCGACTCCACCGCCGAGCGACCCAGCGCAAGGGGTGCGGGATCGGGCGAACGGTTCCCAGGTCGGGACACGTGCCGACCACGACATTGATGTCGTGCGCCCGCAGTCGGTTGATGGCCGCCGTGAGCATCGCGACGGAGCGACCGGGCGGCACTCGGTGGGTCACGTCGTTTGCGCCGACGATGATCAGAGCCAGGTCGGGCCATGGCTCTTGGATTCGGTCGATCTGCCCCTGCAGGTCACCGCTCTGAGCCCCAACGACCGCAAGCGAACGCAACGCCACTGGGCGTCCAAGCGCTCGTGCCAGCCCACTCGCAGCGACCGCGCCGGTCGTCTGTTCGGGACGGTCGACGCCGAACCCAGCCGCCCCGGAGTCGCCGAGCACGACCAGCGAGATCGGTGTCTGACCGGCGAGGTCAGTGTCGTCTTCGCCGTACGTGCCCTCAGCGTTCAACGCCTGTGCGATTGGTTCGCCGATCCGACGGCGGGCGAGTCTGGTCTGCCCCAGCAACACTCCGTAAAGGGCACCTCCGACACCGACCAACCCTGCTCCACCCACCGCGGCAGCAGATGCCACGGCCCTGGCGCGACTTGCTCGACTCACGGTTCAACGTTAGTAGAGACGCTCCTGTGGCTCTCAACTCACGCTTTTGCGGCTTGCGGCGTCCGAGAAGTGACAGTTGGGAGCCACCCAACGTCCGATGAAGGCGCGGCCCGGCTTCCCAGGCATGAGTGGGGCGTCGACTGGACGCCCGTAGGCTGCACTCGTGGAGACCTACGACTCGGTCGTCGAGCTGATCGGCAACACTCCGCTGGTTCGTCTGAATCACGTCGTTGGGGGAGCTCCCGCCCCCGTGTACGCCAAAGTCGAGTACTTCAATCCCGGCGGCTCGGTCAAAGACCGCATCGCTCTGCGCATGGTCGATGCGGCAGAACGAGAAGGTCTCATCAAGCCTGGCGGGACGATCGTTGAACCGACGTCGGGCAACACCGGCGTCGGACTGGCGCTGGTCGCCCAACAGCGCGGATACCGCTGCGTCTTCGTGGTTCCCGACAAGGTGAGCCAAGACAAGATCAACGTTCTGAAGGCGTACGGCGCCGAGGTGGAGGTGTGCCCAACAGCTGTGCCGCCCGAACACCCAAACTCGTACTACAACGTGAGTGACCGCTTGGCGCGCGAGATCCCGGGAGCGTGGAAGCCCGACCAGTACTCGAACCCGAACAACCCGTTGTCGCACTACGAGCAGACCGGCCCAGAGATCTGGCGCCAGACCGACGGACGCATCACGCACTTCGTGGCCGGCGTCGGAACCGGTGGGACGATCACAGGTACCGCCAAGTACCTCAAGGAGGTGTCCGAGGGACGCGTCCAGATCGTGGGTGCTGATCCGGAAGGTTCGGTCTACTCAGGCGGCACGGGGCGCCCTTACCTTGTCGAGGGTGTCGGTGAGGACTTCTGGCCCACGACGTACGACCCGTCTCTTGTCGACGAGATCGTCGCAGTGAGCGATCGGGACTCGTTCGACATGACGAGGCGACTTGCGCGCCACGAGGGACTGCTGGTCGGCGGATCCTGCGGTATGGCCGCTGTCGCGGCCGTTCGAGTGGCGGAACGTCTGACGCCCGATGACCTCGTCGTTGTCATTCTTCCTGACTCAGGTCGCGGCTACCTTTCGAAGGTCTTCAACGACGAGTGGCTGGCGCAGTACGGGTTTCTGCCTGAGAGCGGCGAAAGTCAGTCAGTGGGCGGCGTCCTGCGCAGCAAGGGCAACGAATTGCCAACGTTTGTTCACACGCACCCCAACGAGACGCTTGCCGAGGCGATCGACACTCTGCGCGAGTACGCCGTTTCGCAGATGCCCGTCGTCCGCGCTGAGCCGCCGGTGATGGCCGCTGAGGTTGCTGGGTCCGTGATCGAGCGGGACCTGCTGGACGCACTGTTCACTGGACGCGCGAGGCTGTCCGACCGGGTCGAAGAGCACATGTCACCTGCGTTGCCGACAGTGGGAGCAGGCGAGCCCGCGTCCTCAGCCGTTGCTGCCCTGGAGAGCGCGGATGCGCTCGTCGTCCTCGAAGACGGCAAGCCCGTTGGCGTGTTGACCCGTCAGGACCTCCTGGGCTTTCTCGCGTCCTAGGAGTTGCCGCATTTTCGGCAGCCGCTCGGTCGGTTACCTGGGCCCGATGGCGGCGGCGGACTCGCCTCCCTTGGAGGTCGACTCCTTGAGCTCGACGAAGATGACGTGCGTGGAAGTCTCGCCGGTGTTCTCGCCGTGATGTGTCTGCGCGGGCAGCCAGCCGACCGTGCCGGCCTTGATCTCGACGTCCCGCCGGTCTTCACCTGAGACCAGGCGTCGCTGGAACGACGAGAGCGTGTACATCACGCTGTCCGGGTGAGCATGTGGCGTCGTGACGTCACCAGGCATGTCGCGATACTCCAGGACGCGCACTCGCTCGTTCTCGAAGATGACGGTGTAGTGCTCAGGATTCGTCTCAGCTGGGTCCAGTTTCACGGATAGAGCCTGTCAGCCGGATCGCGAACTTGGAAGTGCGCGGGATTGCCGGTCAGGCGGTGTCGCAAAGGCCGCAGGGTGACGGGCGGGTCCGAGCGGCCCTAACCGTCACCCTGCGGAGCATCAGTTGCCGCTGCCGTCGTGAGGAATCAGGAACCAACTTTTTGGCGTCCAGGCGCCTCCGCAGGCGTTCTCCTCGACCGTGCCTCGAATGACCGGGGTTCCGGGTTCATCGGTTGTCTCAACGTTCCCGAGGACGAATTGGTCGCCGGGGCTGCATGAGGCTGATCGAGCCAGACTCGTGAGGACGAGGTCATTTCCCTGGAGCGACCATTGACCCTCGTCGACTGGTTCAGCCCATTCATCGAGAATGTAGTACGAACCGTGGGGCGTCTTCCCACCGTCGGGCGACATCTCCAGGACGTAGCCGCCACCCTCAGCTGCCCAGTCGCCCTGCAAGTCCTGTCCGTCAAGGGGCTTCCACCCTTTCGCCGTCGAAGGCGCGAAGTCGAAACCCGGGCCGGGTGGGAGAACGTGTTCCCAGTTGGACTGGTAGGTGGACAGCGGCGTGCAGTTACCTCCGGAAGCCTCGTCCGCGACGGAGTGCATGTTTCCCTGCTTTGTGAGGGAAGCACGCATGTTCTGATGCACTCCTTCGCAAGAGACCCCGCCCGCAAAGGTCATGTTGATCGAGTCACCCTCGATCTCGTAGGTGCCGAATGCCTGTGGTTGCGAATAGACCATCCCTTCCTCGGAGAACTGCATCGTGCCGTCCTCCTTGAAGATGACCGACAGCCCCCCGTTGTCCAGCCGCCAAAACCCAGCGATGAGTTCCGGAGTTGGGTCCGTTCCATTGAGGTAGTGCGCATACGGGTCTTCAACGGTGGGAGCTGGCCCAGCCGGCACGGCCGTCCCGTCTTCGCTCATTGACTGCACCGCGGCGTAGCCGACACCAGCTACAACGACTGCAGCTGCTGCAGCTCCGGCCACTCGCATGAACCGGTCGCGGCGAGTCTGGGACTCGACGATGTCGTCCACTTGCTCGCGTGCGTCCAGCAGGTCTTGTTCGCTCACGGTCACGCCTCTCGTCACGGTGGCGATGTCCCGCATGAGTCGCTCTTCGATGCTCATGGGGCCACCCCGATCCGCTCTTGTAGGGAACGCAACCCGCGATGGGCGTGGGCCTTGACCGATCCCTCGCTGATGCCAAGGACTTCGGCCGTCTCCGCGACGGACAGCTCGAGAACGAACCGACACGCCAGCACTTCACGTTGGCGTCTCGCCAGCGTTCGCATGAGGGCTACGAGAGAACCCGCTTCGTCTCGATCGACGATGGTGTCTTCCGCGCTCTGCTCGTGCTCACGGACGAGCATCAAGGGCCGCGCCGCCCGCTGCGTTGCTTGCCGTCGAACCCACGACCGACACCTGTTGAGCACGGCAGACCGTAGGTACGCCTCAGCGGCGCTGTAATCACGGAGCGAGCGTCGATGCCGATGTAGCGATGCGAACGCTTCTTGGACGGCGTCCTCTGCTGCTTCGCGATGTCCCACCATGACGACAGCAAGGCGGAGAAGTGCGGGGTAGTGCCGACGGAACAATGCGTCGACCAGCTCACCGCGCGTCAGTTCGGTAACTGATGTGGTCCCCTCAACGACACCTCGTCCGCCTGAGACGAGGGTCTCCTCCGGGACCGGTTGCGTCATGCCCGAGAGTCGCTCGACCACCCGCTCAGGTTGACACACCCCCGAAGATTTCTGCTCGGAAGTGCATCACCTCGCCCGCGTGGCCCACCATCGAGACGCTCATTCGCGGTGCCTTTGCCACCGTGGAGGTGGAAGAAGCGCCGCGAATGGCGCCGGACTACGCCGAGGGGTACGCGATGCCCGTATTCGCGTGGCAGTCGTAGCCGTTCGGGTTCTTCGCCAGGTACTGCTGGTGATAGAACTAGCGATCACGTACAATAACTCTCATGGGGGTGAAGCAGAAGAGCGCCAAGCGTGCGGCCATCTATGCCCGCCTCAGTCTTGCGACCGAGGAGTCGGTCTCGATAGAGCGCCAAGTCAAGGCGGCCCGCACCTTCGCCAAGGCTCGCGGTTGGGACGTCGTCCTTGTCGCCACCGACGATGGAGTCTCCGCGACCCGTCATCGCCCTGAGAAGCGCCCCGGCTGGCAGGAGATCCTGAAGTATCCCGACCCCCTGGACGCCGTCATCGTCTGGAAGGTGGATCGGCTCGCTCGGAGCACTCTTGATTTCTTGCACGCGGACGAAGCGCTTCGTGAGCGGCGCGCGGGTCTCGTGGCGGTCGAGGATCCGATCGACATGACCTCGGCTCAGGGCAGAGCGTTCGCGACGATGCTGGCTGTCTTCGGCGAGATGGAGGCGGCGGCGATGTCTGCTCGGGCGAAGGCTGCTCGCGCGTTCATGGTGAGTGACGGTCGGGCTGTCGGCAATCGACCGTGGCCCTATGAGAGCGTCCCGAATCCGAGTGGACAGGGTCTCGTCTGGCGTCCGATCCCCGAGCGAGCGAAGGCGGTCAAGCAGGCCGCCAAGAAACTCTCCTCGGGCAGCGCGTCTCTGGCGTCGATAGCGCGTGACTGGTCCGAGCACTTCCCGCCTCCTCACGGCGGAGAGACGTGGAACCCTGCCTCGGTGAGAGTCCTCCTTATCTCCCCGGTACTGACGGGGGCGACGCTCTACGGTGGCGATGTCGTTCGCGGGGAGGACGGCCTCGTCGTCCGGGACAAGAAGCGCCAGATCTTGACGGTCGCCGAGCACAAGGCGGTTGTGGGCGCCGTCGCAGCACGGAGGTACCGCGAAGGACGGCGTCCGATCCGACTGCCGCTCCTTCACGGCATTGCGGCGTGTGGGTCGTGCGGTTCGCGTCTTCAGATCTCCCGGCCGCAGACCGGCGGCGTTCCTACTT
>DASUFV010000219.1:0-2834 GCA_036274415.1 Actinomycetes bacterium | reverse complement strand
CGGCATCGTCCTGGGCACGCTGCTCATCGCATTCGTGGCCTCGGTCATCGCCGAAGTGGCGCGCTTCGGGGGATTCTCGGTGGTGCGCACCGGCGACCAGCTGGTGATCCGGCGCGGCTTGCTCGAACGGCGCGAGGTCTCGGTCGCGCTCGATCGCATTCAGGCGATTCGCATCGTCGAAGGCTTGTTGCGCCAACCGCTGGGGTACGCCGCGATCATCGTCGAAACCGCCGGCCACGCCGACGAGCGCGGTCAATCCACACCGTTGCACCCCTTTTTGCACAAGAGCCGCTGGCAAGCGCTGCTGCGCGAGCTCGCACCCGGACACGACATCGAGCCGGAGCTCACACGGCCTCCGCGCCGCGCGCTCAGCAGATTCTTGCTGCGACCTTTGCTGGCAGCGTTGCTCGGGGCCGCCCTGCTTTCGATCAGCGTACCCTTCGGCTGGCTGGCGTTCGTGCTGGCACTTGCTGCGCCTCTGCTGGGCTGGCTCGGCTTTCGCGACGCCGGAGTGGGGGTCAGCGGCCAGACGCTGCTGCTCACACGGCGCACGTTGCGCCGAACCACGGCCATCGTACGGCGGCGACGCATTCAATTCAGCGAATCGTCGAGCTCGTGGTTCTTGCGACGTCGCCAGCTCGCCGATCTCACGGTTGCGGTGGCTTCGGGCACGGGCGGCAAGCTCTTCAGCGTGCCCGCGCTCGACGCCGAAGTCGTCGACCGGCTCTTGGCCTGGAGTGGCCCGAGCGCCCCTCGGCTCGAGCCGGCGGGCGCAGGTGCACTCGAGCAGAGGTCGTAGCGGCTACGGCGTGCTTTGGAGGCTCGATCCGTAGACCATCGGGCCCACACCGTCGACCACGATGGCGTGCCACCCCGGTTCGGCTGCAGGCACCATGATGGACGCGCCTCGCAGGTGACCCATGACCGATCGGTAGACGGTGACCTGAGCGACTTCGTTGCCAGCGTTGTCGATCACGCGCGCAGCCTCGGGCTTGCCCGTGGCAACCACGGGGCCGTTCGACGGCACGCCCCAGGTCGAGCCGAAGCTGCTGGTGACGATCACCTCCCACGTGCCGACGGGGTTCGGATTCACCCACGAGAGCGAGCCGTTGATGGTCGAAACGCGCTCCAGGATGGCTTGGTAGGTGTAGTCGCTGATCCACTGGTTGTCGCAGTACCCCATGATGTCGGTGGCTTCTTCCGGACCGATCAGCTGCATGTCTGGCTGGTAGAAGCCCCACCAACCGATGACGGCTCCGGGGTGAGGGAACGGCCCCGCATCGGACGCACCGCCACAGGGTGAATGCTCGCGCCCGTGGTTGTGGCCGACCTCGTGGGCCATCGTGTTGGCCGACATGATGTCGCCGTAAGAGATGCCGATCGCGACCCGAGCATCCTTGAAATACGGTCCGGACTCGGGCACGAAGCCGATACCGGCGACGCAACCGTAACCGCAGTACTGGCCCAGCGTCGCCGCGGGCTCCATCAACCCGTAGTAGTAGATGTCGTTCGGGGCGTCGTCGTTCTGATGCCGCTGAGCCACTTGTTGCAGGGTGACGTCCCAGCCGCCACCGTTCGCACTGACCGCGTAGTAGGCCTCCAGCTCGGGGCCGATGCTGACCTCGACCCCCGACACCGGGTACATCGCCTCCATGTATTTGCGATAGCTTTCGACGCGGTCCGGGTCGACGTTCGCAAGAATGCCGTTCACGACCAGCGGCAGGAACTGGAGCCGCAAGACACCGGTGTCGCGAGCGGCCAGCGCCTCGTCACCCGTCGCGGGGAAACGCGGCGAAGCCTCGGTACCGGCGTCTTCAGCGCATTCGACCAGCTCGACGGCGTAGCGCGTGGTGGGCTTGATCAGGTCGCCGGGCACCTCGATGTTGAAGCTGGTAGCAAGGCTGTTTTCGACGGTCGGCCCGTCGACGGTGCGCTTGTGGAACACGCGTTCGACGGTGTCACCATCGATGAGCGAGAGCCGCGCCGACAGCACTCGATTGGCGAAGCCGGACTCGAGGGTCACGAACACGCGCACGATGGCGTCTTTGCCGGCGACGATGTCGACCTCGCGCTCAGTGGGGTCGATCGCAGTGCCGCCCTGCATGATGCCGACCTTGCCAGCTTGATACACCGCAATTTCGGAGATGCTGATGCCGTGGGCGAGTGTACTAGTGCAGGCGTCGCCCACCGCACCGCCGCACTGACCGATGATGCACGACTCACCCTCGGGACAAGCCGCACCGCAGGCGCCGCAATGGCTCGGCTCGGACTCGGTGTTCACGCAGGTGCCGTCGCACAGCGTTTCACCATCGGGGCAGCGGCACTCGCCGTCGGTGCAGGGCAGCCCACCTTCGCAGGCTACGTCGCAGCTGCCGCAGTGATCGACGCTGTTGTCGAGGTTCGCACACTCGTTGCCGCACGCCGTCTGCGAGGCATCCGTGCAGCCGCAGCTGCCGCCCGTGCAGGTCTGACCGCTGGTGCAGGGTTCATCGCAGCCGCCGCAATGCAGCGGGGTCACGTCGAGATCGACGCAGCTCTCTCCGCATTGGGTCATGCCCTGGGGGCAGCCGCAACCACCACCCGAGCACGTTTCGGAGTTCGTACACGCCGTGTCGCAACCGCCGCAATGGGCGGGATCGCTGGTGGTGTCGACGCAGCCGCTGCCGCAGCGCTGGGTCGGCGACGGGCAAGGCTCGGTCTCTGCAATACAGTCGCCCAGCGCGCAGATCTGGCCGGCGCCGCACGAAAACTCACAGCTGCCGCAATGTTCGCTCGTCGCCAGGCTGACACAAGCGTCGCCGCACAGCGTCGTGCCCACAGGGCATTCGCAGGCG
>DASUFV010000218.1:0-5324 GCA_036274415.1 Actinomycetes bacterium | reverse complement strand
GTCGTGGGTGGCGGTTCTGGCGTCGGTGTCGCCGTCGCGCTTGGGGACGACGACGAGCTGACTGCTGCGGCGGGTTCGGGGCTCGAGCTGCAGGCGGACAGCACACCGGAGGCGAGCAAGCCGGTCGCGAGCACGGCAAAGCCCATGCCTCGGGGAAGATTCATGCGGTAAAGGCTAAGCGGCATCCAGCGCTAATGCGGTCAACGCCTCCGGCGGCGCGTCGTCCATGTCGCGGTTCGATGGCCACCTCGCGTGCCCGGCAAGTCGGAGCATCCGAACGATCCACCGACGGCGCACTGCAATCGCTGCGCGCACAGCGTCGTTGGAAAAACGCCTGGCCAGGACCACGCCAGTACACGACTCCCCGAGTGCGGTGAGCAGCTCGCGAGCCTCCGGATCCTCGGCGATCTCCTCCACCGTCTCGGCGTCCGGGAAGACTGCGCGCAAAGCAGCGCTGAGGTCACTTTCGGCGACGTCACGCTGCTCACCGGCGTGTCGCGCGGTCGTTGCCGCATTGAGCAGCAGCACTGAGCTCGCCGGGTCGAGAAGGCCCGCGATCGCGATCTCTTGAGCGAGAGAGGAGCGCCGCTCGAGTCGGGCGTCCAGAGCGGCTCCGCACACATCCACCCGCAGGTGCAATCGGTCGAGACGGCCCGCGAGCCCACGCAGGTAGAGCGCCAAGATCACCAGGAGCAAGGCGACGATGACGAGCACGAGCTCCAGGCGCGTCCACGTGATGATCACGGCGCACTCCTGCGGCCTGGCCCGACGTCGCCGTCCTCGGCACCGGAACGGCGCGGTAAGCGTCCAGCGAAGATGCCGGGGCCCTGGCGAACGTCCTCGGTGACCTTCTCTCCCTTCACGGCGACGGTCTCGTAAACAGCCACGACCTGTTTGGCGACGCGCGACCAGTCGTACTCGCGGGCGCGCTCACTCCCCCGCTGCGCCAGCTCAGCACGACGACTGTCGCCGGCCAGCAACTCGGACGCCGCAGTTGCCAACGCGTCGGAGTCGCCTGCGCGGAACAGGGCACCGTAGCGGCCCTCGTCGAGGACATCGCGAAATGCGGTCAGGTCGCTTGCGAGGACCGGCGTCCCTGCTGACATCGCCTCGAGCAGGACGATGCCGAAGCTCTCGCCACCAGTGTGCGGCGCAATGTAGAGGTCGACCGACGCGAGCAGCGCAGCCTTGTCAGCCGAGCTGACGCGTCCGAGCACGACGATGCGCGACACCAGTTCAGCAGGCAGCTTCGCCACTGCGTCGGTCTCACCCGGGCCAGCTATGAGGAGACGTGCATCAGGGTGGGCGTCGACGATGGCCGGAAACGCGTCGAGCAGCACCTCGAGGCCCTTGCGGGGCTCGTCGACCCGACCGAGAAATGCCAGGGTCGAAGCACCGGTCCACTCCGGGCGCGGAGTCGCTGAGGCAAAGCGATCCACGTTGACGCCATTCGGCACCAACACAGCGTCGCCCCCGAGATGCTCGACCACGGTTCGACGCGCCTCTTCGCTCACTGCGATCCGGGCACGCACCTTCTCGAGCGTCGCCTGCAGCACCCAGGCCGCGCTGGCCATCGCGCGCGATCGACCATCAACCGCAGCGTGGAACGTTGCGACGATCGGCCCCAGCGCGGACCAGCACGCCATCATCCCGAGACTGGGAGTGACCGGTGAATGCACGTGCAGAACGTCGAACTCACCCTCCCTGATCCAGCGTCGCACCTTTGATGCGGACCTCGGGCCGAACAGCACGCGAGCGACCGATCCGTTGAACGGCACAGGCACCGCGCGGCCAACGACCGTGACGTAGTCCGGGTATTCCTCGGCGTCGTCGCCTGGTGCGAGGACTGCGACGTCCATGCCCAGGTCGATGAGCGCATCGGCCAGCTCGTGGACGTGGATGGCGACCCCGCTGGGCACGTTCCAGTCGTACGGACACACCAGACCCACCTTCACGACGACGGTCCCTGCTTGTCGACGTCGGCGCGTGGCGTTGGACGGTCGGCGCTCCAGATCGGCTGCAGCATGTGCCAGTCACGCGCGTGCTGCTTGGCCGCTTGCCCGACGATGTCAGCCCACTGCTGGGTGAGATCGGAAACGCGATCACGGAGCTGCTGATGCGACGAGGTCAGCGGTGCGTGGAAGTCCAGATGCGTCTGCTCTCCCTCGTACCACGAGATGACGGGGAGCAGCACCGCACCCGTTCGGAGGGCGAGCAACGCGGGCCCTACTGGCATCCGGGCAGGCTCGCCGAGCAGATCCACCTCGATGCCGGTTGTCGTGAGATCACGGTCTGCCAGAAGCGCGACCAGCTCTCCATTCGCCAGACGTTCCTGCAGGACTCGCGACACGTCGGAACCACCAGAGAGGGGCAGCACATGCATACCCAGGCTCTCCCGGTAGGCGACGAACTGGTCGTAGAGCGATTCAGGCTTCAATCGCTCGGCCACCGTCGTCAGTGAGTACCCACGCCCAGTGACCCACGCACCGGCGTGATCCCAGTTGCCGAAGTGCCCCAGCACCGCCACGACACCACGCCCGGATTCGAGATTCTCGAAGAGCAGGCTCTCGTTCGTGCTGCTCATGCGGCGTTCGACTTCAGCGCGCGACCACTCCGGTAGGCGAAAAGCCTCACGCCAGTACCGCAAGTACGACTTCATCGCCTCGTTCGTGAGGTCGTCCAGGGCTTCGGCGTCCAGATCAGGTCGTGCGCGCGACAGGTTTCGCCGAAGCTGCGTGACGCTGCGTCCACCTCGCTTGGCTGCCACCGCGCCGATCTGTTCGAAGACCGAACCCACGACGGACTCGGGGAGGCGGCGGCTCAGCGTCCAGCCCGCTTCGTACCCCCATGAAGCGACTCTGCCAGTCACTCGGTCAGTGACGCCTCGGGTCGAGACCGATGGAAGCTTCATCGACCTGACCGATTTCTTTGATTCCATCGACAGGGTGTCGAGGTGTGGCAGTTGCACTGTCGTCTCACCTCGGCACCAGCAGCTGACGGCGAACGACCCAAAGGCGCTGCACGACCGTGACCCACGAGAGAACCGCCACGACCCATAGTGCGGCGTCCAGCAGCCATGGGGCGTCGAACAGACCCGAGAGCCCGGCCGCGACGAGAGTGAGCACCAGGCGCTCGGTGCGTTCGGCGATCCCGACGCTGGCCGTTGCTCCGAGCCCTTCGGCGCGCGCCCGGGCATACGAGACGAGCAGGCCGCCCACGAGTGCGGCCAGCGTGACCACCGCCATCGTCGGGTCGTCACCCTCGCCGGTGAACCAGAGGGCGATGCCGCAGAAGATCGCAGCATCGGCAACCCGGTCGAGCGTGGAATCGAGGAATGCCCCCCACGTCGATGAACGTCCCGCGAGCCGAGCCATCGTGCCGTCCAACGAGTCCGAGAAGACGAAGAGGCAGATGACGAGCGTCCCGACGAAGAAGTCGCCCCGGGGATAGAAGTACAAGGCTGTCACCGACGTGCCGACCGTCCCGATCACGGTGACCGCGTCCGGGCTGATCTTCAGACGCAGCAGCAGCGACGCGACCGGTGTGAAGACTCGGTGGGCCACGACGCGACCGGAGTCGGTGAAGCGACCCACGTGGTGCTCCCGCCTGCTGGTTGGGGCGCCATCGGCGGCGCCATCGAACGCCTCTCGCACAGGGAGGGTAGCGACCGGACGTCCAACTTCACCGCACTCGCCCCTTGCCGACGGGGTTGGAGGCGAGCAGGGTGGAGCGAACAGGGGTGGACGCACGTGGAAGCACGTGGGAGCGAGCAGCGGCACCAGCGAGGAGCAGCCATGGCCGACAAATCTGGAACTGCCGGAGGTGGTGCCGCCGGCGCGGCACCTGTGGTCAGCAGCCCGGCCGAGATCCGCAACGTGGTCGTGGTGGGCCACAGTGGAGCCGGCAAGACCACGTTGGTCGAGGCGCTGCTGACCGCAACCAAGACGATCAACCGGGCGGGACGCGTCGAGGACGGCACGACGGTGTCCGACTTCGACGAGGCCGAGCACCGGCAGCAGCGCAGTGTCTCGGTGAGTCTCGCTCCCCTCGTGCACGACGGCATCAAGGTGAACCTGCTCGACACGCCCGGGTACCCGGACTTCGTCGGCGACCTGCGTGCCGGTCTGCGAGCGGCGGACGCGGCGCTCTTCGTCATCGCTGCCACCGATGGCGTCGATGGCATGACCCGCATGCTCTGGGAGGAGTGCGGAGCGGTCGGCATGCCCCGCGCGGTCGTCATCACGAAGTTGGACGCCCCACGCGCCGACTTCGACGAAGCGCTGCTCGGAGCGCAGTCGGCCTTCGGGGACGGAGTGATGCCGCTCTACCTGCCGATGCTGGCCGACGACGAGACGGTCGGAGGTCTGATCGCTCTGTTGTCGCAGCGGGTCGACGACTACACCTCCGGCAGTCGCGTCGAGCGCGAGCCGGAACCGCAACATGTCGAGATGATCGAGCCGGCGCGCGCGGCGTTGATCGAGGCGATCATCGCCGAGAGCGAGGACGAGTCGCTCATGGACCGCTACCTCGCTGGTGAGGACGTCGAGCTCGACACGTTGATCGAAGACCTCGAGAAGGCGGTGGCCCGGGGGTCGTTCTATCCGGTGATACCCGTCGCGGCGTCCAACGGAATGGGCCTCGACGAGCTGCTCGAGGTCGTCACACGCGGGTTCCCCAGCCCGCTGGAGCACACCGTGCCGCCGGTGACCACGCCGGATGGCAAGCCGCAAGCACCATTGACCGCCGACCCGAACGGCTCGCTCGTGGCCGAGGTCGTGAAGACGGTCAGCGATCCGTACGTCGGACGCATCTCGCTGGTGCGCGTGTTCTCAGGGACGCTGCGGCCCGACTCGGTCGTGCACGTGTCAGGTCATGGCCTGGAGGACCGCGGACACGAGGACCACGACGTCGACGAGAAGATCGGTGCGATCTCGTCACCGCTCGGCAAGACGCAACGCCCGATGCCAAAGGCGATTGCGGGCGACGTCTGCGCCGTCGCGAAGCTGACGAGGGCCGAGACCGGAGACACGCTGTCGGACAAAGACACGCCCCTGCTCATGGAGCCGTGGGACATGCCCGACCCGTTGCTGCCGGTGGCGATCGTCGCCCACAGCAAGGCCGACGAGGACAAGCTCTCGCAAGGTCTCGGTCGTCTGGTCGCCGAAGACCCGACCATGCGGCTCGACCACAACATCGAGACCGGACAGGTCGTGCTCTGGACGATGGGCGAGGCACACACCGACGTGCTGCTCGACCGGCTCGCCACGAGGTACGGCGTCTCGGTCGACACCGTTCCGCTGCGAGTGGCACTGCGTGAGACGTTC
>DASUFV010000217.1:0-15966 GCA_036274415.1 Actinomycetes bacterium | reverse complement strand
CATCGAGCACATCGACCACATCACCGACATGCGTCGCTTCCAGGTGCTGATCGAGTCGGAGTTCCCCTCCGAGCTCGGCGGGCTCTTCAAGAACATGGAGACCAAGGGCAACCCGTGGGGCATGAACGCGTCGTCCCGCCTCGACTGGGCGGCTGACCTGCCCTTCGAGGTGAAGGTGGTCGACGGTCCGCTCGACGATGACACGGAGTACCTCTTCTGGGTCGGCTGTGCGGGGGCGTTCGAAGACCGCGCGAAGAAGACCACGCAAGCTGTTGCTGAGCTGCTGCACATGGCGGGGGTCTCGTTCGCCGTTCTCGGCGAAGGCGAGACCTGCACCGGTGACTCTGCGCGTCGCTCCGGGAACGAGTTCTTGTTCCAGGTGCTCGCGCAGCAGAACGTCGAGACACTCAACGAGATTGGCGCGAAGAAGGTCGTTGTCACCTGCGCGCACTGCTTCAACACGTTGCGCAACGAGTACCCGCAGGTCGGTGGGCACTACGAGGTGATGCACCACACGCAGCTGCTGAACAAGCTCGTGAAGGACGGCAAGCTCACACCGGTGACGTCCGTGAGCGACCGCGTGACGTATCACGACCCGTGCTACCTCGGCCGTCACAACAAGGTGTACAGCCCACCACGCGAGCTGATCGGGGCGTCCGGCGCGGACTTCACCGAGATGCCGCGCAACTCCGATCGCGGGTTCTGCTGTGGTGCGGGTGGCGCGCGCATGTGGATGGAAGAGACCATCGGCAAGCGCGTCAACACCGAGCGCACCGAAGAGGCGATCGGAACCGGTGCACAGACGATCGCGGTTGGCTGCCCGTTCTGCCGCGTGATGCTGAGCGACGGCGTCCAGACCGTGCAGTCCGAGATGGAACGCGAAGAGCAAGTCCAGGTGGTGGACGTCGCGCAGCTGCTGCTCAAGGCAGCAAAGAACGGAGCCGCGGCCTCACCGACCGCGACTCCGTCCTCCTGATTGCTCCCAGCTCCACGCTCAGTTCTGCGCGTCGAGCTCACAGTTCGTCACGACATCAACCTCGTTGTACGCGCACGTGTCGATGCCATCACCGGCGTCGACCAAGTCACCAGTGGTGTCCAGGTCGTAGCTGGAGATGATGTCCGCTCCAGCTCCACCACGCAGCGTGTCGTTGTCGGCCGACGACGCGTAGTCGTAGATGTCGTCGGCGCGACGCCCACCGAAGAGGAAGTCGTTGCCTCCGACGCCATCGCTCAAGTTGAGTCGAACAGCGAACGCCTTGCCGGTTCCCATACCACCGGAACCGACGAAGCGGTCGTTCGACGATCCACCTTCGAAGTGCACGAACTCTGCGCCGCGTACGTTGACGTCAGCGTCGACTGCGCTGTCCTCATCGGCGTTGAGGTTGAGGCGGTGCACCCCCTTGCGAGATCCGGCATAGACCCAGGCTGGGTCGTCTCCGGCGACAACGTGCACGTCATCGAGACCCTCGCCCAGAGCGATCTTGAACTCGATCTCGTCAGATGTTCCCGTTTCGTCACCGCGGCCGGGTGCGAACGCGCCACCGCTCAGGTCGATCCGCACCGACTGATCGCTGACGCCACCTCGTACTCGAATCACCTTGGTGTTGGACATGTCAGCAGGCGTCCCGCCTGTCGACGTGCACAGGTCGGCGTCCACCAGCAACTTGTCGTCTGAACCGCGCTTGATGTCAACGCCGACTTCGACGCCAGTCACGCTGATCGAGACGATGCCCTTGCCGGGTTTCAACTCGCAAGTGGTGGACGCGTCAGCAGCGTTCGCCGTCCCTATAACGGCGAGTGGCAGTGCCAGCAGACTGGTTGCTACCGCCACCGGCATCGCTATCCATTTGGTGTCAAACATTTCTTGCTCCTCGTTTTTCTTCACACATTCAGACGTAGAACTGGTTCACGCTCGAAGAGCGGTTGCTCGCTCGAGCGGGTGGTGCGTGGAGCTCACAGCAGCGACCCGACGAATCAGGTGAGCCGTTGCACGCTCGCGGACAGCTGTGGGGGCACCTGGATCAAGCGCCACCTGGCACAGAACCGGTGAGATCCCAAGGCCGCGGGCACTCCTCACCAAGCCGCGGACCTTGGGCAGGTTCAACTCGAGTCCGCGATCGTGAATCGACTGGCCCAGGGTGGCCAGCGACTGCGGCGAAGGGATGCTCAGGGATCGGACGGTGGTCGACATGGCTCTTCCTCTCTGAGAACTCACTTTCACGACGAGAGGAGTCAACGGGAGGGCGAGCACCCCCGGCTTGAGTAAGCAATGCTCAATTTCGCGGACCAGGCTGGCTGAGTAAGCCCGAACCGTGCTTCGCTCCTGCCAAGGTGGGGGCAAGGAGGGGCGATGGCGGCGCGTTCGGTCGACGACTGGCCACTGATTGGCCGGGACGACGTGGTGGCGCACGCCTGGGAGGTCCTTGAGCAGGGGGCCGTCGGAGCCGTCGTTCTGGTTGGCGACGCCGGGATCGGCAAGAGCCGGACCGCTGCGGAGGTCGGGGAGCACGCCAGAGCCGCGGGCTGGTCCGTCCGTCGGGTCACGGCCTCGCGGGCGGCCGCCTCCATTCCGTTCGGAGCACTGGCGTCGTTGCTTCCCGCCGCAGTCGACAGCAGTGACCGCTTGGCCTTGCTGCAGCAGACGCAGGAGGCGCTTCGCCAGATGGCGGGTGACTCGCGGCTACTGCTCTGGATCGACGATGCTCATCTGCTGGACGAGGGATCGGCGACGTTGGTCGGGCAGCTCGTGGACGCGGGCAGCGCCCGACTGCTCCTCACGGTTCGTTCTGGCGAGCGGGTACCCGACACGGTGTCGCAACTCTGGCGTGGCGACCACGGCGTCCGCATCGACCTCGAGCCCTTGGACGCTGAGACAACTGGCACGTTGCTCGAGGTGGTGCTCGGACCACCCGTTGCCGCTGGCACCGCGTTTCGGCTGTGGCAACGCAGCGGCGGTAACCCGTTGATGCTGCGTGAAGTCGTACGCGCGACGCTCTACACCGAAGCGTTGTCCGAGGAATCCGGTGCGTGGCTACTGTCCGACACTGCAATCGAGTCGCCGGCGCTGCGCGATCTGGTTCGTCAGCGTCTGGGCGAGCTGTCCTCCGACGAGCAGCGCGCCGTCGAACTGCTGGCACTCGCCGATACGGCGTCCGTGAAGTTGTTGCTGCAGGCGGTTCCAGGCCTTGATCTCTCGGCGTTGGAGGAACGCGCCCTCATCGACGTTGATGGGGACGGTCGACGCACCGTCGTCCAGCTCTCGCATCCGGTGTATGCCGAGGTGACCCGCGAGATGCTGCCGGTGACACGACGCATGCGGGAGCACGGCCTGCTCATCGACCTCGTCACTCAGACCGGTGCGCGTCGACGCGAGGACACGCTGAGGATCGCGACGTGGTCGCTAGACAGCGATCACGAGGCGGCCCCCGAACTGCTCGAGAAGGCGGCAGAACAAGCTCTCGCGCGACTAGACCTTCCGCTTGCGGAGCGCCTCGCCGACTCGGCGTCACGAGCCGGTGCCGGCATCCCGGCAACGATCACGATGGCCAACGCGACGTGGCGACAGGGACGCCACGATGAAGCGCTCGCGCTACTTGGGGGAGCCGCCGCCGAAGCCGTAAGCGAGGACGAGATCGCCAACGTTGCGGACGCGCACGCGTACGTCCTAGAGATGGCGGGACGTCCTGGTGATGCGTGGCGAGTTCTCACCGAAGCTGGCAAGCACGTCCAAGGGGACCGGCGCTATCTGCTCGATTCGCAGGCCACCATCCTCAGCACCCTCGCAGGACGCGCGCTCGAGACACTCGAAACGGTCAGCGAGCTGCGCCAACGAGCCGCCTCACAACCCGCGGCCATCACACCGCTGATCCGGCTGCGGATCGACTACGCCGAGACGTTCGGCCTGGCGCTTCAGGGCAGATACGACGAGGCCGAGCGGCTGGCCCGATCCTGCTACGACTGGATCGCGGGCGATCCTGAACTACCGATGCCGGCCGAGCTCGCATTGGTGGGTCGGGTGGTGAACCGCATGTGGGCCGGTCGCCTTTCCGATGCGGCACGGGACGCCGAGGCCATCGAGGCTGCCGCCCTCGAGCTCGGTGACCGTGACGCCGAGTGGACGGCTGCTTTGTACCGAGCGCGCGTTGAGCTGGCGCAAGGGTCGTTGGTCGAGGCACTCGACCACTTCACCAGGGCCGCCGCCCTTGCTCGTGAACTTGACGACCACACCGGCGTCCGGTGGACACGTTCAGGTCAGGCGATGTGCCGAGCGTTGTTGGGTGAGGCCGACGTGTGGGACGGGAGTCAGCCAACCGACTTCGCCGACGATGGTCTCTTTGAGGTCGACCTCGTCCGCAGGGCGGCGGCATGGGCGGATGTGGCGGCGGGGCGACTGCAGTCGGCAACAACACAGTTGAGCGAAGCGGCTGAACTTGCTCGCGACCTCGGTCAGGTGGCCGTCGAGGTGACGGTTCGGCATGACCTCGTACGGCTCGGCGACTGCGATCAGGTGGAACCGCTGACGGCGCTTGCCAGCGCATATGACCAACCGCTTCCGAACGCGGTTGCGCGTAGAGCGGCCTCTGGCGATGACCCGACTGCCCTACTCGACGTTGCGGAACTGCTCGAGCAAATCGGTGCGCGCGTCGAAGCGGCAGAGTGTGCAGCAAGTGCTGCGGAGGGGTTCCGCAAAGCGAGTGCTTCACGCGAGGCGACATCCGCGTCCAGGTTGGTCGCGCGGTTGCTCGATGGCACACCCCGCGTGCACACCCCGGCGCTGACAACGCCGGTCGATGCAACTCCGCTCACGAACCGCGAGCGCGAGGTGGCAACGTTGGCCGCCCGTCAGGTGTCTGCGGCTGACATCGCCAAACAGCTCCACCTTTCGCGTCGAACGGTGGAGAACCACCTGCAGCGCATCTACACCAAACTCGGGATCAGCAGCCGTGCTGAGCTCGCCGATTCACTCGCCAGGGAGTAACGACCCACGAAGTAGCAGACCATTCGCTGTTCCGTGATGTGGAACCGGGATCGCACGATTTGGAACGCGACCAGGGCGCGTGTTCCCATATGTGGGTAGTCAGCAAGTTCTGCCGGCACGTCCGGCTCTTCCCTATAGAGGTGTGAAGTGAGTTCGGTTTTGGCGTCGATCGAGCGCGTGGTTAGCCGCGTTCAGATCTCGCGTTACGAGCAGCAGCAGCGCGTCGCGTTCCGTCGCGACCGTGACGCACACGAGCGTGTCTCGATGCAGCGACAGGGCATCGTGGTCGCAGGAGCTCGTCCAACCTCCCTCTGACCCACCCAAGCCCGCCGAGTGCACACCAGGTTGACGCCCAAGCCCGCCGAGTGCACAGCAGGTTGACGCCCAAGCCCGCCGAGTGCTGGTTCGGGGGACGGAACTTGCCGCCCAGTGCTGGCTCGGACGCCCTAGTCCGACGGCGTGATCGGCGTCCGGTGGAAGTTCAGGTACGACTTGCTCGGAGTCGGTCCTCGCTGCCCTTGGTAACGCGACCCGTACTTCTCTGAGCCGTAGGGATGCTCGGCTGCGGACGACAACCGGAACAAGCACAGTTGTCCGATCTTCATCCCTGGCCACAGCTTGATCGGCAGCGTCGCGACGTTGCTCAGCTCGAGCGTCACGTGCCCGCTGAACCCCGGGTCGATGAACCCGGCTGTCGAGTGCGTCAGCAGACCGAGCCGACCGAGCGACGACTTGCCCTCGAGCCTGCCTGCGACGTCGTCGGGAAGCGTGACGACCTCGTACGTGGACGCCAGCGCGAACTCTCCCGGATGCAGAATGAACGGTTCTTCGCCTGACGGCTCGACCAGTCGCGTGAGCTCGGGCTGCTCCTTAGCCGGATCGATGTGCGGATAGCGATGGTTCTCGAACACCCGGAAGTACCGGTCGAGCCGCACGTCGACGCTGGACGGCTGCACCATCGCCGCGTCGAACGGATCGAGATGGACGCGTCCCGCATCGATCTCAGCCTTGATGTCGCGGTCGGAGAGCAGCACGCGGGGAGACTACTAGTCGCCCTGAACGCCTAGCCCAGCAAGGCCGTGGCGATCTGGTCGCCCAGCCACGCGGTGTACTCCTCGATCGACCAGCCCCGTTCATGCACGAGGCCGACGAACAGCCGATGCTCGGTCAGCGCCCACACGATGTCGGCCGCCCGGTCGGCGTCCAGCCCGGGTCGCAGCGCTTCGGGGGAGATCAACGCGACGAACTCCGCCATGCCCTGACGCCGGCCCTCCTGACCTTTGGACGCCTGCGCGCGCACCTGGTCGTCGGCGCCCGCAGCCTGGTGCATCACCTCCATGAGCGGAGCCAGTCGCTGGTGGACGCCAGCAACGAAGGCGGCCAGCATTTGGCACTGCCGTCGCGGGTCCGTTTCGGCCGCGACCTCTCGCGCGATAGCACGTTCGGAAACGGGTACGTCTTCCTCGTCCCCGACGATGCTGACGTCGATCAACCTCTTCAGCAGGCCCGCCTTGCCCCCGAACGCCGCGTTCGCTGTCGCGGCCGAGACCCGAGCACGCGCGGCGACATCGCTCATCGTGGTGGCGGCGTAGCCCCGCTCGAGGAACAGATGACGGCCGGCCTCGAGCACCTGGTGCTTGGTCTGGGCTGCCGCCTCTTTCCTACGGGAGCTGTCGTAGCGCCGGGTTGACATCGTCCTAGATTTCCTTAGAGTACTCTCTATCGAATAGATAGGACTCTAACATATTCAGGAGGACTACTCATGTACGCGCTCTGCCAAGACATGCCAGGCATCACCGTGGAAGACCAAGCCAAGATCGACCCGCTGCTCGCACCCGAGGCCCTCGAAGGCTGTATTGCCCACGTCGTCGGACCGATCGAGGGCGGCACCAGGATCATCGATGTCTGGGAGTCAGAGGACGCCTACCGCGCGTTCCAGAGGAACCACCTCTACCCAGCGCTCGCCAAGCTGCAGGAGGGCATGCCGCTGCAGGACACACGAGGGCTCGCGCCGTTCTCAGTGCTCGAGGTCACGGGTTCGGGCCACGTAGCCGCGCGAGTGTGATCGCTGACTGCGCGGCTATCATCACCGCTGCGGAGTTCCCGCTTCGCAGCGCGGGTGTAGTTCAATGGCAGAACATCAGCTTCCCAAGCTGATAGTGCGGGTTCGATTCCCGTCACCCGCTCCCAACAAGGCCGCAAATGTCGGCGGCCTTAACTGCCCGGTGATGGCAGATCGAGCTCGAACCAGGTGGTCTTTCGGCCACCCGTATCGGTCGTGCCGCCCCACCGCGAGGCCAACGCAGCGACGATGCGGAGACCATGACCGCCGCTCTTGTTCGGTTCAACGGGCACAGCTTCTCGGGTCGCCGCGGTGTCACTGACCGCGACGTGCAAGACGGAACGCGTGACCCGGACGAAGAGCCCGATCGCGTCGTCCGGGCTCATCCCTGCGTGTCGAACACTGTTGGTGACCAGTTCACTGGTGAGGAGTTGAGCCTCCTGAACCGTCGCAGTCGCAAGATCGGACGCGAGGAACGCGATTGCCTCACGCGCCTCCCGAGGTGCCGTCTCGGTGGCCGGCAGGTTTCGCCGCAACTCTGCTGGTTCCCAGGCCTGTGAAGCTTGGTCGGTGGTGGAACTCGCTTCCAGCCGGCGCAACAGTGCACCGAACTGTTGGGCTTGGTCAACGCTGATCGCGCCCGAGGCAGTGGCCTCGTTCAAGCGTTTGGATGCCTCGACGTAGAAATCGGCGTTCGTCGCCTGCGCGGCATACGTCGAAGGATCCAGTGAAGTGAAGTCGCCTCCGCCGACGACCTCGCTGACTGATGCCTCGGTATCGCTGACCATGTCGTTGGCGACCAGCATGGTGGTGACCGACACGCCCAACCAACTGGCGATCAGTCGCCACCGATCGGGTGAGGGCCGGGACGCCTCCATCTCCCACAGCCGGTACGCCGTTCGCGCCACGTCGAGCTCGCGCGCTGCCTGGGCTTGGGAAAGGCCGAGCTCGGCTCGCCGCGCCTTGAGGCGTTCGGCAAGGGAGACAACGTTCTCCGTCATTAGCCTTCGATCTTCAGCGACGAAATGCGGCTGACCCCCAAGATCTCCAGAACCATGCGGGCAACCTGGCTCGGGTTCTTCAACACCAGCGGTCCTGCACCATTCATCTTCACCGCGGTTTCGCAGATCAAACCTAACCCGGTGCTATCGATGAAGGAGACGTCCGAAAGGTCGACGGTCAGTCCATGCCCCTTGGCCAGTAACTGATCGATCGCAGACCGAAACTCTTCTACGGTGGAAAGATCGACTTCCCCGTCCAATTTGATCGTCGGCGGCTCTTCACGCACATGAACAGTCAATAGAGCGCCCATAGTTGCCTTCCGTAATGGCTACACGCAGGGCGCTTTGGCTTAAACGCAGAGAGTGATCACCTGGTTGATGTCAGATGTCAGATGTCAGATGTCTGACACCCCCACTCAACCTCACACAGCGCATGCCGTCAATGGGTAGAAGTAATTGGTTGGCCGTCCCGTCACCTCAGGTCGACTCCAGGAGCAAATACGCCAGTCCGACGGCGGCAAGTCCGCCCAGCGAAACGATCACCGCTACCGAGCTGATTCGATTCGCTTGCTTGAGCTCACACAGCTGCTCGTCCGAAACATCAGGCTGTCGAGCCGCTGATCGAAGGCGTAACCAAACGCCCGCAAGAACCAGACACCCGATAACGGTCGCTATCCCAAAGAAGACAAGCGCGGGGACCATCGGCAACACGCTTCCCAACTGCCAGAACCATTCGCCTGAGACCTCGATCATCATCCCACGGTTCACGTGAAGCCGTTGGTGATCTGAAGCCGACACCGATGAAGCCAGCTACGTTGACTCTCGTGGCCGACTGGCTGTCCAACACTCGCTCGTCCTACGACACCGACGCCGCCGGATACGCGGACGAGGTGCGCGGCCTACTCGACGAGAAGCCCTACCACCGGGCCAGCCTCGATTTGCTCGCGGAGTTGGTACGCGAGTCTGGAGGCGGTCCCGTCGCCGACATTGGCTGCGGTCCGGGATACATCACCGCCTACTTGAACGAACGCAGCGTCGATGCGTTCGGCATCGATCTGTCGCCCGAGATGATCGCGATCGCAAGGCGCGACTATCCAAAGCTGCGCTTCGAGGTCGGAACGATGACCGACCTCGCACTGGCGGACGCCTCAGTCGCCGGCATCGTCGCCTTCTGGTCCGTCATCCACATTGCCGACGAGGCCGTGCCCGGTGTGTTCGAGCAGTTCCACCGCGTCTTGCGACCGGGAGGACCGCTACTGGTGGGGTTCTACGTTGGTGATGAGACTCGACACTTCGCCGAGAGCTACACCGGCGAGCCCATCAACTTGGACAGTCACCGTCGACAGCCAAGCAAGGTCTCAACTTGGCTTCGCGATGCGGAGTTCACGATCGAAGCCGAGCTGGTCATGAGGCCAAACGATGAGGTCCCGGGAGCCATCGTGTTCGCACGAAGGCAGACGGAATAGTCACGCTCAGGCCGCGCCGGGTGGTGCGTCGAGCACCTTAGGTACGTACTCGAGCAACTGCAGCCGCCCATCGAACGTTCTGTGGTCCACCATCTCGAGCATCACGTCGGGATACCCATCGAAGATGCGCTGGCGTCCGGTGCTGCCCGTGATCACGGGGAACACAACAACGCGATAGCGATCAACGAGGCCAGCCTTCAGCAACGCCCGACACAGCGTCAGGCTGCCCAGCGTCCGCATCGGCTTCTCCGCCGAGCGCTTCATCTCGGTGACGACTGCAACGGCGTCGTCGCGAACGAGCCGGCTGTTGGCCCACTCCAACGGCTCGTCCAGCGTCGACGAGAACACGACCTTGTCGACGTCAGTCAGCTGGCCGACCCCTTCGGCATCAGCTGCCGCGAAGCCCCACATGAGCCGGTAAGTGTTCGCTCCCATGAGGAGGGTGTGATCTCGCTCGGGTGCTTCGTCCAGCCAGCGGAGGTATTCCGGACCACCCATGCCCCACAGCCCAGGCCATCCCTCAGCCGAGGCGTAACCATCCAACGAAATGATGAAGTCGACCATGACCTGTCGCATCAGTTCTCCTCTCGCGCTGGACGCCTCTCCAGTCAACGATGAGGTCGCGAGACCCGCCACTCAGACGTCAATCGTCAGTTGTACGTCGACGACGTTTCCGAGCTCGATGCGCTCGGCCCTTCGCACGACCACTTTGAGCGGGACGAGATAGCTGCCTTCCTTGGGAAACAAGGCGGTCGTCCACTCCGTCTTCCCAATCACGACCGTGACGGGAATGACTCCCCACCCATACGTCGCGAGCGCAGACACCGAGGCAATCATGTCGCTTTCCTCTTCAGGGACGGTCACAAAGTAGAAGGGCGCAGGGCCCTTCCAGTGGATGACTTCGCCCGCGAACTGAAGCTCCATCACGTCAGGCTAGGACGTGGTCCTGACACCGCCGCGACGCCAAAGATGAGAAAGCCAAAGCCTGCGCCGATAGGCCTTATGAGCCCGAGATGAGACTTCTTTCAGGAAGTTGCAGCGCGATGTCGCGGCCCAGCAAGGTGAAGAACAACTTCACGACCCGAGGAGGAGACATGCGCGCGATGCGCTCGAAGGTTCTGGTTGGAGGACTCACGTCGCTGGTGGCTGGTGGTCTGTTGGTGGCCGCCGCGCCGTCCGCTAATGCCGTTGAGAAGGTCAAGCGCGGCGACTGCTCGAAACAGAGCACGTGGAAGCTCGAGCTTGACACCGAGGCCGGCAAGATCGAGGTGGACTTCGACGCGAAGACGCCGAAGGCCGGCAAGACCTGGAAGTACAAGGTCAAGCAAGACGGTGTCGTGCGCCACAAGGGCAAGACTGTGAGCGAGCGAGACGGTGACGTCGAGGTCGACAAGAAGGTCAACAACCGCAAGGGCAAGGACACGATCGTCGTTCGAGTCGAACAGCCGAAGTCCGGCGAGGTGTGCAAGGCGAAGCTGACCATCTGAGTCACGCTCTTGAGCCACCCCGATCACATTTGGTCGGGGTGGCTCCTTCTTCACCTGGACGACTTCGCCTGGACTGCCCAACGGCTCACGTGGTGAGATGTCGAAGTCGCCAGTGACCGATCTCGGGAGGCGCGATGCGGCTCATCACACGCGGACTTGGGGTGGCGTCCGCCGCGGCAGTGGCGATCATGCTGCTCACGCCGATGACGTCGAGCACAGCCGTTGAGCCGACGGGCGGCGGCCCCGAACTCCCATTGGCGAACGCGAAATGGGACTACCAGATCGGTAAGGCGTACAAACCACGTAGCGGCGTCGAAGTGGTTTCGCGCGATAGAGAGGCGAAGCCCTTCGCGGCCGGGTACACGATGTGTTACGTCAACGCCTTCCAAACGCAGCCAGGCGAAGTGCGTTGGTGGAAGAAGAACCATCGCAATCTGCTGCTCAAGAAGAATGGTAAGTACGTCGTCGACGGCTTCTGGGGCGAGATCCTGCTGGACGTAGGAACAGCCGACAAGCGCAAGAAGCTGACGAAGATCGTGGGTCGCTGGATCGAGGGCTGTGAAGAGGACGGCTTCGACGCGATCGAACCGGACAACCTCGACTCGTGGACGCGTTCACGTGGTGAACTGACCCGTTCCGACAACTTCGCGTTCGCAAACCGCCTGATCAACGTTGCACACAACGAGAACCTCGCGATCGGGCAGAAGAACGCTGCGGGCGCGACGATGCTCGGCGCGAGGAAAGGCTTCGACTTCGCTGTAGCGGAGGAATGCGGTCGCTGGCGCGAATGCCAGAACTATCGAAAGGCGTACGGCAACGAGGTGTTCGTCATCGAGTACCGACGCAAAGACTTCCGGTACTCGTGCAACCGCTGGGGCGACGATCTCTCGATCATCCTTCGCAACCTCATGGTGAGCGGACCGGGCTCACCGAAGTACGTGTACAAGTCCTGCTGAAACCGCAGCGAGCACTCCCTCAAGATCAGCATCGCGGCGCGCCGATAGTCATTTATGGCTACCTTCGAACCCGCCCTCGAGCATCTTCCAGCTGACTCGCGGCCCGGACGCTTCACATCCTGGCTGAACGCCACGCTGCTGTGGGTGGGCAGCGTCGCCCTCTTTGCGTTGATCCTCTTCCTGCTCAGTCAGCACCAGCTGGCGGCTCTGCAGGCCCGCGAGCTCGAGCGGTTGTCCGAGGCATTGCGCCTCGGGAACCTCGAGCAGGCGAGCGTCATCGACGCCAGCAACCTGGTCTCCCTCTTCCCCACCTCGGTGGTCGTGCAGTTCGCGGTTCTCGGCCTGGCCGTCATCGTCACTGCACGCATGGGACGCCGTGCGATCGCGATTGCCCTGCCGTTCGTCGTGGTCGTCGCGTCGCTTGCCCCCGCCTATTGGGGTGACGGTGGTCTTGCTCCGCAACCGCTCGGACAAGACGACTGGAACCTCTGGGGATCCCTCGTCAGCGATTGGGTGACCCCCTACGACGCCCTCCCGGTATGGCCGCTCGTACTCGGTGCAGCGGTCCAGACAGTGCTGCTTCTCCTGCCGTTGATCGCAGTGCCGAAGACGTCGGCCGCCCTCCCCGCCAAACACGTCGTTGTTCGCTCGTTGATTCCAGCAGCCGTGCTAGCAGTCGTGGCGCTGACAGTGGTTCCACCCACGGACAGTGCGGGTGTCTACCGCGCACCGCTGATTGCAGTTGCGTTGACGGCCTTCGTCATCGCGCTGCTCACCGGGATCGGGCCCGCATCCGCGCGGATTGCAGCGGCCATCGGCGTGCCAACAGCAACAGCTGCCGTAGTCATTGGCAACCCGCTCGACCAAGCCTTTCCCGTCTGGACGCTCACCATCGGGACTGCCCTATGTGCGTCCCTCATCGTTGCGATCTCCTATGGCGACACATGGGTAAGGCGCGAACTCAGGCCGGACGAGCCTCTCGCGGATGAGGCGCTCGTCACCACTTCGTAGGGCTGGCGGGTTCAAGCATTCACCGGCGCCGTTGCTCGTCGCGGAATGACGAGCAGCGCGCCAACGAGGAAGCACACCGCACCGAGCAACGTCCCGCCATTCGACCACTGAGAGTTGAGCAACTGATCAGAAGACGGGACGACCCACGCACCAACCGCGGAGAAACCGAAGAAGATCGAGCCCAGCATGTTCACTGCGCTGATCGCCCACGAGCGATCGCGCGCGTGGCCGTGACGGTGACGTCGGACATCGGGCATCAACGCGATCGCACTCGACACGAGGAACAGCACTGAGCCGACGGCGTCCGGACGCCAGATGACCTGGTCGGGCACGGAATGCGTACCGACGGCCTCGACCAAACCCCAGAACGTCGTCGCGTTGAACGCGAGCGTGCCGATCCACTGGATCCACGCGCTGGTCCAGGCGGGGTGGCGGCTGAGCAGTGCTTGCCTCGTCGTGAGGCGCTCTCCGTTCGGGCCAGCCCGCCAGGCGAGCGTCATCTGGATGGTGGCGGCGGTGGTGAAGAAGATCGAGCCGACGAAGTACGTCGCGGCTGCGACGGTCGGCTCGAGCGACGTCGCCAAGCTCATCGGCACGCCCACCGCGAAGCAGGCGGACCCGACCGCGAAGAGCCATCCCATCCAGGACGTGGCACGCAGGGAGGGAGTCCGCACGGCGGCGATCGTAGGTTCTCCGACACGTGGCTCTTCAGACAGCCACCCGGGCTACCGATGAGTAACATAGAAGTTACCCGCGAGTAACTGCCCGGGTGGGGCGTCCGAGGAGGCCGATATGGGCCACTACCGCGCGAACCTGCGCGACCAGGAGTTCATGCTCTTCGAGGTGCTTGGCCGGGACGACGTCCTCGGCACCGGCCGGTACTCCGAGATCGACGGCGACACCGCCAGGTCGCTGCTGCGCGAGGTGCAGCATTTGGCCGAGACCACGCTGGCGGACGCGTTTGCCGTCGGTGACCGGACACCACCGGAGTTCGACCCGACCACGCACTCCGTGCGCATGCCACAGGAGTTCGCAAAGGCATTTCACACCTACCTCGAAGGCGGTTGGGCTGACCTCGACCTGCCTCCCGAGCTCGGCGGCTCTCCCGTGCCGCCGTCGATCCGTTGGGCGGTCGCCGAGATGGTGCTCGGAGCCAACCCGGCAGTGCACTTCTTCTCGACCGGCCCCGCGTTCGCCAAGGTCTTGTACGACCTCGGAACCGACGAACAGCAGCAGTGGGCGAAGGTGTGGGCCGAACGTCGGTGGGGCGCGACGATGGTGTTGACCGAGCCGGACGCCGGCAGCGACGTCGGTGCCGCCCGCACCACCGCGTCCAGACAAGACGACGGTTCGTGGCACATCAGCGGCGTGAAGCGGTTCATCACGTCCGCCGAGCACGACATGACCGACAACATCATTCACCTCGTGCTTGCCCGGCCCGAGGGCGCCGACCCAGGGACGAAGGGTCTGTCGCTATTCGTCGTCCCGAAGTATCACGTCAACTGGGAGACCGGCGAGCTGCTCGAGCGCAACGGTGTCTACGCGACGAACGTCGAGCACAAGATGGGGCTCAAGGTGTCCACCACGTGTGAGCTCACGTTTGGGGAACGCGAGCCAGCGGTGGGATGGCTCGTCGGCGAAGTGCATGACGGCATCGCGCAGATGTTCAAGGTGATCGAATTCGCGCGAATGATGGTGGGCACCAAGGCGATCGCAACGCTCTCTGCGGGTTACCTCAACGCACTCGAGTACACGAAGACGCGTGTGCAGGGGGCCGATCTCACGCAAGCGTCCGACAAGACCGCGCCACGCGTCACCGTGATTTCCCACCCTGACGTCCGCCGTTCGCTCATGACACAGAAGGCGCACAGCGAAGGCTTGCGTGCGCTGATGTTGTACGCCGCGTCCGTGCAGGACACGGTTGAGGCCAAGGAGGATGCGGGGGAGGACGCGCAAGCAGACCGCGCGTTGAACAATCTGCTGCTGCCGCTCGTCAAGGGCTACGGGTCGGAAAAGTCATACGTGCTGTTGGCCGAGTCGTTGCAGTGCTTCGGTGGCTCGGGATACCTGCAGGACTATCCGATCGAGCAGTACATCCGGGACGCAAAGATCGACACGCTCTACGAGGGCACGACGGCGATCCAGGGCATGGACCTTTTCTTCCGCAAGATGCTCAAGGACGGCTTCGGTGCGGTCGCGGCGTTGGGCCAACAGATCGCCGCGGTCGCCTCGAGTGACGCCGGCGGCCCATCACTTGCTGGCGAACGTCAGGCGCTGGGTATGGCGCTGCAGGACGTCCAGGCCATGATCCAGACAATGGCCGGCTTCGCTTCGGCTGGCTCAGACGAACCAACCGAGATCTACCGCGCGGGCCTCAACACCACGCGACTGCTCTTCGCGCTGGGTGACGTCGTGGTGGCATGGCTCCTGCTCCGACAGGCGGCCGTAGCGCTGGAGGCGTTGGGACGCGGCACGGCATCCGACCCCGACACCGACTTCTACCGAGGCAAGGTGGCGTCCGCACAGTGGTTCTGCAGTCAGGTGCTGCCGCACGTGCGGGCCGAGCGAAGGGTGCTCGAGGCGACCTCGCTGGACGCGATGGAGCTGCCGGAAGCCGCCTTCTAGCTTGTGCAGACGCGTCAGGTAACCACTCGCGCGCACAACGAGTGAGTCGCCGGGGTGCATACGCCCTGGTGACTCACTCGTTGTTGCGTTTAGTGGGCGGCGAGGGGGAGCGTCAGTTCATTCGTTCCGTCAGGATCGATCTCGATCGGGACGCCCCAGTCCTGCTGATGCACGTGGCATGCGGGGAACTCCGCGTCGGCGGCGTCGCACGACGCCACCCGCGCGGAGACATGCAGCACGCCAGACGTCACGCCGTCACCGAGACGCAGCAACCGGCGCAGGTTGTCGCCGGAGCCACCACCGTCTTCCAGCAGTTCCGGCGGGTGCGACGACACGGCCAGGTGCACAGGGGCGCCGTATCGGTCGTCGAGCTTCTGTCC
>DASUFV010000216.1:0-9699 GCA_036274415.1 Actinomycetes bacterium | reverse complement strand
CTGGCGACCGAGGCGTCCGAGGCGTTTCCGAAGCTCGTGACGGCGGTGATGAAGCGCGAGCTGCGCAAGGACAAGGTGTTCATCGACTGGAGTCAGAACAACCCGAACAAGACCACGATCACGCCCTACTCACTGCGCGGGCGCGACCATCCCTACGTCGCCACCCCGCGCACGTGGGATGAGCTGGACGAACCCAACGTCACGCACCTGACGATGGCCGAGGTACTCGGACGCCTGAGCGACGATGACCCCATGGCCGTCCTGCTGTAGCCGCAGTTCTGAACGTTCGCCCGCCACGCCCGCGGGACCGCTGGCTCTCAACTGACGGTTCTTGGACGAATTCGGGTCAAGAATCGTACTTTCAGAGCCATTGGACGCCGTGTCGCCTGACGGGACGCCCGCTAGGCGGTCTTGCGTGCTGCCGTCTTTTTCGCCGGGGCCTTCTTGGCGGTCCTTTTGGCGGTCTTCTTTGCTGTCTTGGTAGCCGTCTTCTTGGCGGTCTTCTTCGCTGGGGTCTTCTTGGCAGGCGTCTTCTTTGCGGTCTTCTTGGCAGGCGTCTTCTTCGACGTGGTCTCCTCGCCGGCCGCCGCCGCGGCGCCACCGCCTTCGGCCTGCGCGAGGCTCACGCGCAGCGCGTCCATCAGGTCGATCACGTTGGACTCGGCGTCCGGCTCGGGTGCGCGCACGATGTCGTGCCCGGACAGCTTGGCGTCCACGACTGCCTGCAAGGCCTCGCGGTACTGGTCGTGGAACTTCTCGGGGTCGAATCCCTGCTCGAACGCGCCGACGAACATCGCCGCCATGTCGAGCTCTTGCTTCTTGACGTCGACGTCGTCGTCGAGGAACCCGAATTGTGGTCGCCGTACCTCGTCGGGCCAGAGCATGGTCTGGACGACGAGCACTCCGTCCTGTGGACGGATCGTCGCGAGTCGTTCTCGTTGACGCAGCGCGAGCTTGACCACGGCGACCTTGTTCGTCTCAACGAGCGTGTCGTGCAGCAGCTTGTACGGCTTGGCGTCACCGGTGGGGTCGGCGTAGTAGGCGCGGGACAGTGCGATCGGGTTGATCTCGTCGCGGTCGGCGAAGCTGACGACCTCGACGGCCTTGGTGGACGCGATCGGCAGGTTGGCCAGGTCGTCGTCGGTAAGCACGACAACGTCGTCGTCGGAGATCTCGTACCCCTTGGCGATGTGGCTGTACGGAACCTCTTCGCCGTCGATGGAGCAGAACCGGCGGTACTTGATCCGACCACCATCGGCGTCGTGCACCTGACGCAACGGGACGTCCCGCTCCTCGGTCGCGGACACCAGGCGGATGGGGATCGAGACCATGCCGAACGCGATGGATCCCTTCCAGACGGTCTGCATGAGGGAAGGCTACCCACAGGTCGCAACCGCCAACCGTCAGTTGTGGCAGAAACCGCAGGTCAGAGGCCTGGTGTCCGAGCAGCCGCGGCAGGCTGTCGGAGGTGCCTGCTCTCCTGTCTCCGGACACGCCAGCAGGCACCCGGCAGGTTCCACAGAGTTGCCAGGCACCTGTGACAGCGTGAAGAGCAGACCGAGACAGGGAGTTCGACGTGATGGCTCAGCTCGATGACACGACAGAGATTCGTGCGCTCGACGAGTTCTGGTGCAGCGACTGCCTCGAGCGGTCGTTGTTCGAGCGCGTGGTCAGCGCCGCAGCCGGGTCCGAGTGGGCGTGCACCTCGTGCGGCGCCGCATACTTCGACGCGATCGATCTGGTGGTCGACCCAGGGAGCGGACGCCTCACGGCGTCGGTGCGCAGCGCCTGACGGCTCAGTGCCGGTCGGCTAGGCGTTCTCGCCCACCACGGTGTATTCGTCGTCAACCGAGACAACGGGCACCTGAATCGTCGTCGTGCCAGCGCTGGCGAACGTCAGGCTGAGGTCGGTCCACTGCCCCGGGCTGACACCTGCCTCGCGCACCAAGGCCACCGCCTCGGAGCCACCACCGACGGCGATCTTGCCCCCTGGAGCAACATCGAAGGGTCCACCCGCAAACGTCGCGACGTTGCCGTTGATGCTGATCGACTGCAGCACATCGGGCTCGCTGCCGTGGTTGACCACCGTGACCGTTGCGGACGCCGCCCCTGCGTTGCTGACCACCAGCGCGTTGCGGATCGCGAGGTAGTCGTCCTGGAAGGTCGCGTCCTCGGGCACGTTCACGTTGCGTCCATCGCCCGGGTTGTACGGCTGGGAAGTCGAAGAGCTCGACCCGGCCTGACATCCGGTGAGCGCAACCGCGCAGGCGAACAGACCGACGACGAGAAGGCGCGGGCGAGTCGACGCCGCGACGAGCGAGCGGATCATGGCCGACAGGGTATCCAGGTCAGGTGTCGGCACCGACGCCTGGCACGAGATTGACCAGGGCGCTCTCGAGTCGCAGGTTCGGGGGAGGGTCGCGGAGGATGTCCACCACCACTCCGTCAGCTCGCACGAGCAGCAGCGTGAGGCCGGTCAGCCCGTAGACCGAGCGCAGCTGTTCCTCCGGATCGGTGAGGGTCACGAGTCGGTTCGCGCCCACGATGTCGGAGAGGGTGGCGAGCTGGTCGTCCTGGCCGGGCCCGGCGACGGCAACGAGCGAGAGCCCGAACGACCCGACCTGTGGGGCGATCGTCGACATCAGCTGCTCGCAGTCGAGGCAGCCGGCCGGCACCAGGGCGATCACCGCTGGGCGGATCGACTGCGCCTCGAGGTCGGCTTCGCCCGTCTCCAGGACGACGTCCCGCGGCAGCAGGCCGCCGATCTGCCCCGGCTCCGGCCCGGTCCGGGCCAGGGGGGAGGCGTTCTGGGAGGTCTGCGGACCGACGAGCCAGGCTCCGACGGCTCCCGAGAAGGCAACGACGAGCATCGACGCGAGCACGATTCCGGCCGTGATCACCAGGCGGCGCCGGCGAGACGCCCGACGAACGGCCCAGGCGCTGCCCGGAGTCGCGGCCAGCGGGCCTGCGGCGTCCTCTTCGAAGGCCACCTCCGCGAGCCAGGCCTCGCGGTCGGTGTCGAGCTCGCTCGCGTCGTCGGGGATCTCGACGTTGAGGCGCTCGACCTCGCGGGCATCAAGATCGTCGTGGTGGCCGTCCGGGCGCGGGCCCTCGTGGCTAGGACCGCTACC
This sequence comes from Actinomycetes bacterium, assembly GCA_036274415.1. Classification (GTDB taxonomy): domain Bacteria; phylum Actinomycetota; class Actinomycetes; order JAHEKZ01; family JAHEKZ01; genus JAHEKZ01. The sequence goes on along the minus strand of DASUFV010000216.1, from coordinate 6,568 downwards.
TGCGGCACTCGGTCCGTCGCCACGCGAACCCGACATGTGGCCAGTATCACGCTCATTCCGTGCGCCGCCAATGGACGACCAAAGGGCGGTCACTTGCGAACGGCTGCTCGGTGACGACGCCCCTGCGCGCGCGTTGCAGACGGAGTGGCTCGCTGTCAACCCCTCGAGGCCGGGTTCTTCTCTCGCGAACGCGGTCTGACCTGCGAAAACGCCGAAGGCGGTCTCAGAACGCCGTGTTAGACTAGGGATCTCTTCCCGCAGAACACTGCACAACAACTGCACAGGTCTGCACGCCCGAACCACTGAGGGGACACCACCACATGACGTTCCAGGTCGGCGAGACGGTCGTCTACCCCCACCACGGAGCAGCCAAGATCGAAGCCCTCGAGACCCGAACAGTCAAAGGTGAAGAGAAGCTCTACCTGGTCCTGAAGGTCGCTCAGGGCGACCTCACCGTCCGAGTCCCCGCTGACAACGCCGAGTACGTCGGCGTCCGCGATGTCGTCAACGCAGATGGGCTCGAGCGCGTGTTCAGCGTTCTGCGCATGCCGTACACCGAAGAGCCGACCAACTGGTCGCGCCGCTACAAGGCCAACCTCGAGAAGCTGGCGTCCGGCGACGTGATCAAGGTGGCCGAGGTGGTCCGCGACCTCTTCCGCCGCGAGCAGGATCGCGGTCTGTCCGCCGGCGAGAAGCGCATGCTGGCCAAGGCCCGCCAGATCCTGGTTTCCGAGCTGGCCCTCGCCGAAAACACCAACGAGGACAAGGCCGAGGCCATCCTCGACGAAGTCCTCGCCAGCTAATCCAACTCCCTGTGGGTGCACCTCATTTGGGTGCAACGACGCTTTCCCTCCATATGACGGAACTTTCGCAACATCATGGACGCCGGAACCGCGTGAAGTTGGGCCTCTGACCTGCCGAGACTCTCAAGGAGTACCCGTTCGTACCCCTCGAGGAGTTCGCCCAGATGAAGAGGCCTCGGCTTCAGCGCGTTCCCAGCGGCGTCGTCGAGCTGCTGCGGTTGTTCGTCGTCGTCTTCTTCGCCGGGCTCGGGTCGCTCATCGGGTCGCAGATCGACCTCACTGACACCCCCTTCGCCGGAGTCGGCGGCGCGGTGCTGGGGGTCATCGTCGGATCGTTCGTCGGTTACGCGCTGGGCGGCGTCCTCGGACGCAGCACGGTCGCCGCGGTCGACCGCACGGAGGAACGGCTGCGTTCGGTATCGGCAGAGACGATCGTCGGCGGTGTGTTCGGCGGACTCGTCGGCGTCTTCTTCGGTGTCGCGATCGCGTGGCCGATCTTCTTCATCGACACGCTCGCACTCTCGATTCCCATCTTCGGCTTCGCGGTTGTCGCGCTCGGTCTGCTCGGCTTCAAGGTCGGCGCGTCCAAGCGCGACTCGATGATCGGCATGTTCGGCGGTCACGCCGGCATGGCGCCGCCGTCCAACGCCGCGTCCGCCTATCCGAAGATCCTCGACACCTCGGTGGCCATCGACGGTCGCATCGTGGACGTCGTGCGCGCGGGTTTCCTGCACGGCGAGATCTACCTCACGACGCCCGTGATCGGTGAGCTGCAGGGATTTGCGGACGCCGGAGACGACGTTCGTCGCAGCAAGGGACGCCGCGGGCTCGAAGTCCTCGAAGCCCTCAAGCGCGAGCCCGGAGTCGACGTGGTCGTCATCGACGACGTCGTACCCGGAGTGCCCGAGGTGGACGCCAAACTCGTCCGATTGGCCATCGACAAGGACGCCGCACTGCTCACGCTCGACACGAACCTGGCCAAGGCCGCAGGCATCGCCGGCGTGCGCGTGCTCAACCTGCACGCGCTGGCGCTCGCCCTGCGTCCTCCCGTGACTGCCGGTGACGAGGTGTCGGTTCTCATCACCAAGACCGGCAAGGAACCCGGCCAAGGTGTCGGATACCTCGACGACGGGACGATGGTCGTCGTCGAACGCGGGCGCGAGTTCGTCGGTCACGAGCTGCTCGTGCAGGTCACGAGCGTGCTGACCACCGCCAACGGGCGTTTGGTGTTCAGCCGTCAGGTAGGGGATTCTGGCCCCACGGGACGGCCCGACCGGCACGAGGTCGAGTCCTCCCACTGACCGTTGGAGGAGTCCGGTGCGCGTGCCCGTGATGCTCACGTGAGGGCGGCCGCGATCGTTCCTGCCGCCGGACGCGGCGAGCGACTCGGGCCGGGCGAGCCGAAAGCATTGCGCGAGCTCGCCGGACAACCGTTGCTCGTGCACGCGGTCCGCGCACTCGCCGAGGCGCGCACCGTCGACGTCATCGTCGTCGCCGCACCTGCCGACGAAGAGTCGCGCGTCAGCCGCCTCCTGCTTCCCGTGGTCGGCGACACCGAGCTGCACGTGGTCGAGGGCGGCGAGACAAGGCAGCAGTCGGTGTCACTCGCACTGCGCGTTCTGCCGGACGACGTTGACGTCGTGCTCGTGCACGACGCCGCCCGGCCGCTCGTGCCGGACGAGGTCGTGGACGCAGTGACGAACGCGGTGCGCGCAGGGGCTGACGCCGTTGTGCCTGCCGTTCCCGTCACCGACACCGTCAAGCGGGTCGACCCAGCAGGACGCGTCGAGGAGACGGTCGACCGGTCGCAGCTGCGCGCGGCGCAGACACCGCAGGGATTCGCTCGCATCGTCCTCGAAGCAGCGCACCGCGATGCGCACGAGACCGGCCTCGAGGACGCCACCGACGACGCAGGGCTGGTCGAGCACTTCGGTCGTCCGGTCATGGTCATCCCCGGCTCGGAGGACGGCTTCAAAGTGACACGTCCGATTGACCTCGTGCTCGCCGAAGCAGTACTGGCCAGGCGGCGTTCAGCGGGAGTGCACTGATGGCAGGTGACATCACGCCGCCGCGTATTGGCGTCGGCGTCGACGTGCATCCGTTCGAATCCGGACGCCCCATGCTGCTGGCTGGCATCGAGTGGCCGGACGAGCCAGCCGGATGCAGCGGACACAGCGACGGTGACGTGGCGGCGCACGCCTGCTGTGACGCGCTGCTGTCAGCGGCCGGTCTCGGCGACCTTGGCTCTGTGGTCGGAACCGATCGCCCCGAGTGGGCGGGCGTCTCCGGCGTCCAGCTGCTGGCCGAGTGCGTACGACTCGTCACCGAAGCCGGCTACACCATCGGCAACGTCTCGGTGCAGGTGATCGGCAACCGCCCGAAGATTGGCCTTCGTCGCGGCGAAGCCGAAGCCGCTCTTGGTGCGGTCATCGGTGCACCGGTGTCGGTGAGCGCAACCACGACCGACGGGCTCGGGCTGACCGGACGCGGCGAAGGCCTGGCCGCCATCGCCACCGCCCTCGTCGTCGCTCGCTGAGCGAAACGTCGGCGAACGTCAGCTGTACTCGTCAGCGACGAGCGCGAACAGCGACTCGAAGTCGTACGACGTTGTGCTGTTCGACATCACGACAACGCCGATGCCCCGAGCTGGGTAGAGCCGCATCACGTTCCAGAAACCGGCGCCGGAACCGAAGTGTTCGACCCAGTCGGCATTCGCCGTCGGACGCTGGAACCATCCGATGCCGTGTTTGAGTGTCTTGCCCGGCTGGTCGAGCACCTGCATCGTGCGACACGTTGCTGGCTCCAAGACGCGATGTCCGTCGACCTCACCCTCGTTGAGATGCAGCCGAAGGAACTGTGCGGCGTCCAGTACGTCTCCTACCAACCCTCCGTACGCGGGCCCGTCGACGTAGAACTCGTTCAGCGACACGAACTCACCGTGTCTCCGGCCCACCACGCCGGCAGGGAGGACGGCACGCAACGCCGGAGTCACGACTCGGGGTACTCGGGCATAGCCGGTTGCACGTGGACGCCCATCGTCGTACGTGTAACTCGTGTGGTGCATGCCCGCGGGCTCGAGGACGTGCTTGCCGACGTACGACTCGAATCGCTCACCAGCCGCCGCGCTGATCACCTCGCCAGCTGCCAAGTAGCCGAGGTTGCTGTACCTCGCCGAACCGCCGACCGGATACCGGTACGCGCGTCGGTGTGACATCTGACGACGCAACAGGTCTGCGGCGTCCCGTCCGTGGCGTGTGACTGCGTGTGCCCAGCGGATCGGAATCGGGTTGGCGAGCCCGGCCGTGTGGTTGAGCAGGTGACGGGTGCTCGGTTGCGTTGCACCCGGTGCGCGCAGGTAGGGGACGTACTCGCCGACTGGCGCATCCAGATCGAGCTGACCCTCGTCGGCCAACCTCATGGCAGCGGTCGCCGTCACGATCTTGGACATCGAGAACCACAGGTACTCCGTGGTGGACGTGGGTGGAGTCCGCTGCTGCAGGTTCGCGCTGCCGAAGCCGGCGGCCAGGCGCAGGCCCTCGCGGTTGACGATGGCGAGCGAGAGTCCCGGCACGTGGCCTTTGCGCATCATGGCGGTGACCTCGGACGCGAGCTGGGCCGATGGTGCGTCCGTAGTGGCAGCAGAGGCGACCTGGGGGCTGGTGGTGGTGGTGGGGATCGTTCGCATGAGATCTCCTCTGCTCGCTCCGTGCAAGTACTGCGATTTCGTAGTACCCTCTACACATGGTGCGAAATCGCAGTAAATCTGTCAAGTCCCTCTCCGCAGCCGAGGTGCGTGACGAAAACGTCGACGTCCTGTTCATGGTGTGGCTGGCCAGCCGTGCGACCGAAGACCTGCTCGGCCGGGTGCTGGCCCCCACTGGACTGAACGGCGACGAGTTCGCCATCTACTCGATGCTGACCGCGTCTCGCACGATCACGCCCTCCGAGCTGGCTCGTTGGATGGCGGCACCTGCCACCACGGTTTCGAGCTACGTCAAGCGATTTGAGGCGCGTGGTCATGTCGTGCGCGAGCCGAATCCGGCCGACCGCCGTTCGTACCGAATTCGACTGACGCCGGCGGGACGGAGGACGCATCGCGCCGCCGCCGAGCTCTTCGGCCCAGTCAGTGCCGCGGTCGCACGTGACTTGGGCGCCGATGAGACTGACGTCCGAGACTCGCTCTTGAAGCTACGTGAGGTCATCGACGCCATCCGCGGCGCCGCGTCCACGCCCCGATAGCCTTCCCCGGTGACGATCTCGCTGTACGACACAGCCTCCCGCTCGGTTCGGGAGTTCACTCCGCTGCGCCCAGGCGAGGTCTCGGTCTACCTTTGCGGGGCGACCGTGCAAGCCCCTCCGCACATCGGACACATCCGCAGCGGCGTCGCATTCGACGTCATGAGCCGGTGGTTTGCATACAACGGTTACGACGTGACGCTGGTTCGCAACGTCACCGACATCGACGACAAGATCCTCGCCGGTGCGGACGCCGAAGGCGTTCCGTTCTGGAGGCTCGCCATGCGCAACGAGCGCGCATTCTCGTGGGCGTATGACGTGCTCGGCTGCCTGCCACCTGCTGCAGAGCCACGTGCAACTGGCCACGTGCCCGAGATGATTGTGCTGATGCGGCGACTGATCGACTCCGGTCATGCCTACGCCGCAGACGGCGACGTCTACTTCGACGTGAAGTCGTATCCCGAGTACGGCGCACTATCGGGCCAGCGGGTCGACGAGATGCAGGCGGCTCCCGATTCGACGTCTGAAGCCAAACGCGACCCGCGCGACTTCGCGCTCTGGAAGTCGACCAAGCCGGGTGAACCGAGCTGGGACACCCCTTGGGGGCCCGGACGCCCCGGGTGGCACCTGGAGTGCTCGGCGATGGCGCATCGATACCTCGGGCCGGCATTCGACATCCACGGCGGCGGCCTCGATCTGATCTTTCCGCACCACGAGAACGAGATCGCGCAGTCGAAGGCGGCCGGTGACCCGTTCGCGTCCTACTGGCTGCACAACTACTGGGTGACGACGAGCGGCGAGAAGATGAGCAAGTCGCTCGGCAACTCGCTGCTGGTGTCCGAGGTCGTGCAACGCGTCCGTCCGATCGAGCTGCGGTATTACCTCACCGCCGCGCACTACCGCTCGCACATCGAGTTCAGCGAGGAGGCGATGCACGAAGCGGCAGCAGGGTTCCGCCGCATCGAGTCGTTCTTGCGCCGTGCGATGCCGGCGATCGGCAGTGACTGGGCGAGCACAACGACGGCGCCACCAGCGTTCGCGGACGCCATGAACGATGACTTCGGCGTCCCTGCGGCGCTGGCGGTCGTGCACGAGACGGTGCGCGAAGGAAACGCCGCGATCGACCGGGGTGACATCGAGGCCCTCAAGGAGGCGTTCGCCGCGGTGATGGGAATGACCGAGGTGCTCGGGCTCAACCCACTGTTGCCGCCATGGGACGACCACGGCGCCGACCGTGCTCGCGTCAAGGCGCTGCGGGACGCTGTTGACGCACTCGTGTCTGCTCAGCTCGAGGCGCGCGCGCAGGCCCGGGCTGCCAAAGACTTCGCCACGGCCGACGCGATCCGCGACTCGCTGACTGCGGCCGGGATCGTGATCGAAGACACGCCCGAGGGCGCTCGCTGGTCACTCGCCCAGGAGCAGTGATGGCCGGCAACAGTCAGCGCAAAGGCGCGATTCGCAAGGGCAAGAAAGGCCCGACGACTGGCAGCGGCGGTCAGCGACGCAAGCAGCTGAAGGGACGCGGGCCC
>DASUFV010000215.1:0-2518 GCA_036274415.1 Actinomycetes bacterium | reverse complement strand
ACGGTGTACGAAACGACGCTCAGTGGCTTTGAGTCGCTGGGCTCGATCTGCTCGGGAGGTCGATACGACGCGCTCGCCAGCGACGGCAAGGTGACCTATCCAGGTGTGGGCATCTCGCTCGGCGTCTCGAGGCTGTTGGTGCCGCTGCTGCAGTCGGGATATCTCACCGCGTCGCGCTCAGTGCCCAGCTGCGTGGTCGTCGCAGTGAACGACGAGGCCGAGCGTGCGGCGTCCGAAGCGGTCGCCGATACCCTGCGCCGTCGAGGAATCAACACTGAAGTGGCACCCACTGCGGCAAAGTTCGGCAAACAGATCCGGCATGCCGACCGTCGCGGCATTCCCTTCGTGTGGTTCGTCGGCGCCGATGGCGAGCACTCCGTCAAGGACATTCGCAGCGGTGATCAGGTGCCCGCGGACCCGGCGAGCTGGACGCCGCCACCTGAGGACCTGAATCCGCGCATCATTCAGTCGACTCCGGCAGACGCCGTCCGGGACGAACACAGCAACATCGAACACAGCAACATCGAGGAGCACACACCGTGATTCGCACGCGGGAGGCCGGCACCTTGCGCGCCGACGATGCCGGCCAGGAGGTCGTGCTCGCCGGCTGGGTGGCGCGTCGCCGTGACCACGGAGGCGTCGCGTTCATCGACCTGCGTGACGCGTCCGGTGTGGTGCAGGTCGTCATCCGAGACCTTGACGTCGCTGACGAGCTGCGTGCGGAGTTCTGCCTCAAGGTTGTCGGTGAGGTCGCACGACGGCCTGAGGGCAACGAGAACCCCGAGCTGGCCACCGGTGACGTCGAGGTGATGTCGACCGAGATCGAAGTGCTGAGCACCAGCGACCCCTTGCCGTTCCCGATAGACGACCACTTGACGGTCGGCGAGGACGCACGGCTTCGGCACCGCTACCTCGACCTGCGTCGAACCGAGCCAGGACGCATGCTGCGGCTCCGTGCTGACGCCACCTGGGTCATTCGCAGCGTCATGCAATCGCACGAATTCCTCGAGATCGAGACCCCGTACCTGACTCGGTCGACACCTGAGGGTGCACGCGACTTCCTCGTCCCGGTTCGGTTGCAGCCGGGTCACTGGTATGCACTGCCGCAGTCGCCACAGCTGTTCAAGCAGCTGCTGATGGTTGCTGGCATGGAGCGCTACTACCAGATCGTCCGGTGTTTCAGGGACGAAGACCTCCGAGCTGACCGACAGCCGGAGTTCACGCAGCTCGACGTCGAGATGTCGTTCGTGGAGCAGGACGACGTCATCGCGATCGGTGAAGCCGTCGTGAGCAGGCTGTGGGAGGAGATCCTCGACTACCAGGTCGAGACGCCGCTGCAGCGCATGACGTACGCCGAGGCAATGGCGCGTTACGGAAGCGACAAGCCCGACCTGCGCTTCGGCTGCGAGCTCGTCGATCTCACGTCCTACTTCTCTGACACGACGTTCCGGGTGTTCCAAGCACCCCACGTCGGGGCCATCGTCATGCCGGGTGGGGCGAGCCAGAGCCGCAAAGAGCTGGACGGCTGGCAGGAGTGGGCACGGGCCAGGGGCGCCAAGGGGCTCGCCTATGTCCTGGTCGGTGACGACGGCACGCTCGGTGGTCCGGTCGCCAAGAACCTCTCGGACGCCGAGCGCGATGGGCTGGCCGGGGCGTCCGGTGCCAAGCTAGGCGACGCGGTCTTCTTCGCGGCCGGGGAGCGACGTGACGCGCTCGAGCTGCTCGGCGCTGCGCGCCTCGAGATCGGCCGCCGATGCGACCTGATCGACGAGTCCGCCTGGTCGTTCCTCTGGGTGGTGGACGCACCGCTGTTCGAACCCGACGACGAAGGCGGGTGGACGTCGGTGCACCACCCGTTCACCGCGCCTAACGCCGAGTGGGCTGACACGTTCGATAAAGCGCCGGCTGACGCCATCGGCTACGCCTACGACATGGTCATCAACGGCAACGAGGTCGGCGGCGGGTCAATTCGTATCCAGCGGACGGAGGTGCAACAGCGCGTCTTCGACGTCCTCGGGCTCAGCCGCGAGGAAGCCGAAGCGAAGTTCGGCTTCTTGCTAGAGGCGCTCCGCTACGGTCCGCCGCCGCACGGGGGCATCGCGTTCGGACTCGACCGGTTGGTTGCCCTGCTGGCGGGGGCATCCTCGATCCGCGAGGTCATCGCATTTCCCAAGACGGCGTCCGGTGGCGACCCGCTCACCGGGGCTCCCACGCCGATCACCGACGCCCAGCGCGAAGAAGCGGGCGTCGACGCAGTGGTCGAAGAGGAAGCCCCAGGAGCCTTCGAGCCCGGTGGCGAAGTCATCCCGGACGAGCGACGGAACTAGCAGGCGACCTTTCGCATTCACAGCAACACCTTCATCTTCTTCCGCGACAACGACACCTCCGGGACGCCCAATGAGGAAAGTTCTGGGGCGGTGAAGCGGATTCGCCAGTGGGAGTCCGCCCTTTCCGCAACGGCTGTTGCGGGGCTGGATCGGCTCCCGCCAAAATCCCGAATCCTGACGGATCGCACCTC
>DASUFV010000214.1:0-3248 GCA_036274415.1 Actinomycetes bacterium | reverse complement strand
TCGGAAACGTCAACGTGTACAGCGGGTACCTGATCGGCTAGGCAGCCGCGCCGAGGAGTGCGGGCAGCTCGGGGTACGATGAAGTCCGCGCCCCCGTAGCTCAGTGGATAGAGCGGCACCGTCCTAAGGTGCGCGTCGGCGGTTCGAATCCGTCCGGGGGCGCTTCTTAACGTTGCGTCTGGAGAGCTTGGTCGCGGGTTTGTGACCGATGTGCGGCCTAGTAGTTGATGATCACGCGAGCGACTCCTTGGTCCTCGCGGATCTCAGCAAGCCATGGTGCGTCCTGGATTAGGGCAGCGCCCCGCCAGTCGTACACCACCCACTGCATCACCCAAAGGCTGTCGGTCAGCGGGACGCTCACCACGCACGTCGTGTGTGGAGGCTCGTGGTTGGACGAGCAATCGGGCAATCCATTTCGGTCTTCGGGCTTGAAGCCCGCTGCAGTGAGCATGGAGCGTGTCTCTCCTGCCACGGTCTCGGGGTCGCCAGGGGTGAGGTAATAGCGCGTTACCGTCGATCCAAGGACCAGTCCGCGGTCCACCTCGGCATCGACAAGTTTCCAATCCTCTGGGATCGTGAGCCGGGCGAGGACGGCTTCTGCTCGCGAGGGATCACTCCGGGTCAAGTAAATCGCCCCGACCCCGATCGACACCACAACGACGGAAGCGAGAACCACGAGAGAGGCTCGTCTACGACTCACGCGGCGAGGATATGACGTAAGCAGCTTAGGCGAGGGCATACCAGTCGAGCGTGTCGGCCGGTGTAGGGTGGCGGGGGTCCGGGTCGGTCCGGGGGGCGCCACACCACTGCTGCTGATCGACTCCGTCGCGACGTTCGTCGGGGCCGCCGAGGTCGGAACGCCTGGCGCTTGGCGCGTTGACGGCCCACCCGCGGGCACCTACGCTCCGGTCGAGGGCGCTGAGCCAGACGCGTGAGGCGGCTCGACGGATGGGAGGGACGCAATGATTCGCCGGATCACCGGGATCATCCTTGGTGTGGTTGCCTTCTTGATCGTGTACTGGCTCACCGGGCTGGGGACGCCGTCATCGCCGAACTTGGCACTCGCGATCCTGGTCGGCCTCGTGGTGGCGCTCATCTGGCCGTGGGTCATGGGTCTGCTTCTCGTTCGGCGTGTTCGGCGAAAGCGCCAGGAAGAGATCGATCGGGAGGTCCAGCGACAGCTCGCGCAGCAGCAAGACCACCCGCAGTCCTGAGTCCTCTACGGCGCGCCTTACCCCGGTCCGTCACCAACCGGCCGGAGGAGAGCGCACTGAAGCAGGCCCTGCTCATCGCACTGGTGGCGATTTCGGTCGCCGCGTGTGGCAGCGGTGCAGCCCCTGTGTCCTCGGGGCGGGCCGTCAGCGGAACAACGGCCCCGCCAACGTCTGCACCCTCCGGATCACTTCCCGTCGCGGCTACGCCGGTAAGCGCCGCCGATTACCCATACACCTTGCCTTGGCCGGAGGACGAGCTGGAGAAGCCCTGGCGCTACGCGTCCGTGGCGTGGGACGGGACGTCGCGGATCGACCACGGCAACAAGTACACCGACCAAGCGACGACAGAGCACGGCGACGTCTTTGCCTTCGGCTTTCCGACGACGATGTCCAACTCCGAGCTCGAAGCCAAGATCGCCGCGCAGGCCACCGAATGGCATGGCTGCGATGCCGAGCCCGCGGAGAGGGAAGACTTCCAGGCAGATGGGTCAGACGGCATCTTCGCCGTTTATCAATGCGGGTCGGCGCCGGTCCTGCGATGGGTGAGCGTTCATGACGGCTTCGGTCTGTTCATCGGCCTCGTCCTCAAGCCGTTCGTCGAGACCGACGTCGCAGCTGCAGAATTCAAGGAACGGATCAGCGCGCTGACGTGGGGTCCTCGTTCGGGCATGGGTGAGGGTTGAGATGAAGGTTGAAGGCATAACCTGGCACGCGGTCGTGCTCGAGGCTGAGCCGTTCGCGGCCACCCGCAGGTTGCTGACGGAGACCATGGGCATGTCGCCAAGACTCGAGATGGACGGTTGGTCGATGTTCGGCCTGAGGAACGGCTCGGTGATCGACCTCTACTCGCCCGAGGCCGCCGCGGGGGTGTGTCCATGGCGCCTCAACGACGGCGTGGTCTTCGGCTTCCGGGTCGACGACATCCAGGCTGCCTCGCAGGAACTCGAGGCGGCCGGTCTCGAGTTGCTGGGTGGCATCAATTTCATCGAGCAGCTGAACTACTCGTGGCGCCACTTCCGCGGGCCCGACGGCCGCGTGTACGGCATCAACCAGCAGCACTGACGGGGGAGTCGCTCATGAAGGTCGGATACGTCGTGCTCTACGTGAACGACGCGGAGGCCTGTCGCAGGTTCTGGGTCGATCAGATCGGCATGGTCGAGAAGCAGCGCACGGAAGCGGGCGGCTTCCCGATCGTGAAGGTCGGCTTCGCGGACCAGCCGTTTGCGTTCGAGCTCGTGCCGCTCGAGCTCATGAAGGAAAACCCGGACAACCTCGACCTCGCGACGCCGTCGATTGGCTTCCAGGTCGAGGACCTCGAGGCGGCGCATGCCGAGCTCGTCGGGCGCGGAGTGCAGGCGACCGACGTCGGCGAGCACGAGGGAACGCCGAGCTTCGCGTTCGCGGACCCCGAGGGCCGCTGGTTCGCGGTGACGACATGACCACGACCGCCGGCCACCGGATCTACTCGCTTCCCTTTGCCTCCGTCTATCCGCTCTATCAACAGAAGGTCGAGAAGAAGGGTCGAACCAGGGACGAGCTCGATGCGGTGATCCGCTGGCTGACCGGGTACGACGACTCCCAGCTGCAGACGCACATCGAGGCCGGTACGACCCTCGCCGACTTCTTCGCCGGGGCGCGACTGAACCCCAACGCAGGGCTCATCACGGGCGTGATCTGCGGCGTGCGGGTAGAAACCATCGAAGATCCGCTGATGCAGCAGATCCGCTACCTCGACAAGCTCGTGGACGAGCTCGCGAAGGGCCGTGCCCTGGAGAAAGTCCTGCGCAACTAGCCCGACAGCTCGGGCCGACCGAGGTAGCGGACCTTCGCAAACGGCCAGGCCGTTTGCAGCCAGCCCGCGACTGTTTCGGCCAGGGGAACGTCCAGTTCCGCTCGATCGGCGCGCACCCATGAGCTGACCCGAACGCCCGGCTCGTCCTTGGGCGGATAGATGTACAGGCAGCCGATGACGTCATGGTCGGCCGGGTCGAGAATCGTGTAGGTGAAGCCGGTGCGATCGGCGAATTCCTGCTG
>DASUFV010000213.1:0-2693 GCA_036274415.1 Actinomycetes bacterium | reverse complement strand
CGACTCTTCCTCGCGCACCGGCATGCGCATCGTCGTCGTGCTCAAGAAGGACGCGGTCGCCAAGGTTGTCCTCAACAACCTCTACAAGCACACCCAGCTGCAAGAGACCTTCGGCGCGAACATGCTCGCGCTGGTCGACGGTGTGCCGCGCACGCTGAGCCTCGACCTGTTCGTGTCGCACTGGATCGCCCACCAGATCGAGGTCATCCAGCGGCGCACGCGCTACCGCCTGCGCAAGGCCGAAGAGCGCGCCCACATCCTGCGGGCGTTGCTCAAGGCGCTGGACGCGCTCGACGAGGTCATTTCGCTGATTCGAGCGAGCGCGACCGTCGAGGACGCCCGTGCCGGGCTGATGCAGCTGCTCGAGATCGACGAGGTGCAGGCCACCGCGATCCTCGACATGCAGCTGCGTCGACTCGCCGCACTCGAACGCCAGAAAATCACCGACGAGTACAACGAGTTGATGTCACGCATCGCCGACTACAACGAGATCCTCGCCAGCCCGGAGCGGCAGAGGTCGATCATCGGCGAAGAGCTCACCGAGATCGTCGACAAGTACGGCGACGAACGACGCACCGACATCGTGCCGTTCGACGGTGACATGTCTGTCGAAGACCTGATCGCCGAGCAAGACATGGTGGTCACCATCACGCGCGACGGCTACGCCAAACGCACCAGGGCAGACCTGTACCGGGCGCAGCGGCGGGGCGGCAAGGGCGTCCGCGGTGCTGCACTCAAGCAGGACGACATCGTCGAGCACTTCTTCACCACGACAACGCACCACTGGATCCTGTTCTTCACCAACCAGGGCAGGGTCTACCGGGCGAAGACGTACGAACTGCCTGACACTGGGCGAGACGCGCGCGGTCAGCACGTGGCCAACCTGCTGGCGTTCCAGCCTGACGAGCAGATCGCGCAAGTGCTCGACCTCAAGGACTACCAGCAGGCTCCCTACCTGGTACTCGCGACTCGGGGTGGCATGGTCAAGAAGACGCGGTTGCCTGAGTACGACTCCAACCGCAGCGGCGGAGTCATCGCGATCAACCTCCGCGAAGGCGACGAGGTGATCTCTGCGGTGCTCTGCAGTGCCGACGACGATCTGTTGCTGGTGTCGCGCAAGGGTCAGTCCGTGCGTTTCCACGCCGATGACGCCACACTTCGTCCTATGGCCCGCGCCACTCAGGGCGTCATCGGCATGAAGTTCCGCGGTGACGACTCCCTGCTTGCGATGGACGTCGTCCGCGAGGATGCGTTCGTGGTCACCGTCACCGATGGCGGCTTCGCCAAGCGCACGTCGGTCACCGAGTGGAGCCCGAAGGGACGCGGCATTCTCGGCGTCAAGGCCATGCGCCTTGCGTCAGAGCGCGGCTCACTCGTCGGCGCGATGGTCGCGCACGAGAGTGACGAGATCTTCGCCATCAAGTCCAGCGGAGAAGTGATTCGAACCTCGGTCGGAGAAGTGCGCGCAACGGGACGAGACACCATGGGTGTCACACTTACTGCAGTGGGTGAAGGCGACGCGGTGGTCGCGGTCACTCGCAACGCTGAGGCCGCCGCCGCGGCCGAGATCGCTGAAGAGGAGCAAGCCGCCGTAGGAGGCAGCGAGTCATGACCACGACGAGCGGGGGGCGTCCAGCAGGTGCGTCGCCCCCGTCGCAGGCGCAGCTCGCCAGCCAGATGAGTCAAGGCACCGTCCTCGCTCCGGCTGGCAACCCGCTCGTCGCGCGGCAGCGACGTGTGCGGCTGACCGTCAACCGGGTCGACCCATGGACTGTTCTTCGGCTCGCCTTCCTGCTGTCGGTCGCAGCGGCGATCATCACCATCGTCGCGGTGATGATGCTCTGGATGATGCTGTCGGCCGCTGGAGTGTTCAGCTCCGTCGACGACACTCTTCAGTCCGTTCTCGGCGACGGCGCTCTGACCATCACGCAGTACTTCAGCTTCGGGCGGGTCTTCTCGGTCGCGCTGCTGATCGGGGCGATCGACGTGGTGCTGATCACGGCGCTGTCCACGATCGGGGCGTTCCTCTACAACCTCGCCGCCAGCCTCACTGGTGGCCTGGAGATGACAGTCACCGAGGACTCCTGAGGGCCCCGACTGCTCCCGGACGCCTTCCGCCCAGTTTGGGGGGCCTCAGGAACTGCAGGTAGCCTTCTCGTTCGTCGCGGGCCTATAGCTCAGCTCGGTTAGAGCGCTTCCCTGATAAGGAAGAGGTCGATGGTTCAAGTCCATCTAGGCCCACGGAACCGCGAGGTGTTCGGGTTCAGATTTGTCGGCCATCCACGACCGGCCACATAGGAGGAGACATGTTCAAGAAGTTGCTCGTCCTGGCCGCTGCTGCCGCCGGCGCGTTCGCGATCTGGCGCAAGGTGTCCAACGACAAGGCAGAGCAGGACCTCTGGAACGAGGCGGTAGCCGACGTCGACTCCGACGCTCCGGTCGTCGACCTGCGCTGACTGCACAACGGCGTCCCCGTGACGCCAACGGGGACGTAGCTCAATTGGCAGAGCACCGCCTTTGCAAGGCGGGGGTTAGGGGTTCGATTCCCCTCGTCTCCACCATGTGATGAGTCGCGTCATCGTTGATAGATGAGTCGCGTGCAGGATGCGGCGGATGGTTGAGGTGGACGGGGCGGTGAGCCCGTCCCGTTGCAGGTGGATCGCGATGGTGACCGGTCCGGCGTCGAGTCCGTC
>DASUFV010000212.1:0-2327 GCA_036274415.1 Actinomycetes bacterium | reverse complement strand
GACGTCGGCACCCATACGCGCCGCTTCGATGATGTGAATCGGGTTGCGGACGCTGGCGACGAGCACCTCCGTCGGGAACTCGTAGTTGTCGAAGATGTCCACGATCTCACGAACCAGGTTCATGCCGGTGGTGGAGATATCGTCGAGCCGGCCGACAAACGGACTCACGTACGTGGCTCCGGCCTTGGCGGCGAGCCACGCCTGCGTGGCCGAGAAGATCAGCGTCACGTTGACTCGGAGGCCTTCCGACGAGAGCGTCTTGCACGCCTTCACGCCGTCCTTGGTAAAAGGCACCTTGACGACGATGTGCTCGTCGATACTGGCGAGATCGCGCCCCTCCCGCAACATACCCGCGGTATCGGTGGCCACAACCTCGGCACTCACCGGCCCCTGGACGATCTCGCAAATGCGCTTCAGGATCTTGCGATAGTCACCCGACTCCTTGGCCAGCAGCGACGGGTTCGTCGTCACGCCGTCGAGGATGCCCAATGCGGCGAGCGCCTCAATCTCTTTCACACTGCCGGTGTCGACAAATAACTTCATAGGACGCTCCGCCAGCGCTAGCGCGCTGTCTCTTCGACATGCTCCGATTCCGGACTCACGTTCGGTCGCGGCAACCGCGAGTCAATCGCCTGCACGGCGTAGATGTACCGGACGCCCGGCTTCACCGTTCGATCCGTGAACCGTGTCTCGGTCACCACCGTGTCGCTCACTGGAGTGAGTGTGGCATCGCCTGCTTCCCCACGCAAGACCAGGTAACCCGCGATGTCAGGTTCGGCATTCGGCTCCCACGTCAATGAGATCGACCCTTCTTCGCTGGAAATCGATGGCCGGGACGGCGCCGCCGGAGGGAAATCATCCATCGGCACGACGCATACGCGTTCCGAGGGCATGCCTTCGACGGATTGGGGGCCGTCGCCACGCACCGCGCGCACGACATAGCATCGCTGCCGTCCGTCGAGACTCGTGAGGGGATCGGTGAACGTCAGCATGTCGATCGGAGCGCCGTTGACGAGTGCCGGCTCGACCGGCGCGGCAGGCTGCGACGCAGTCGTCGTTTTGTCTTCGAGGGGTGCGAGCTCTCGATACACGTTGTAGCGCGTCGGACCCTGCAGCGGCGCTGGCGCTGGCGATGAGGACACAGCGTCGGGCACTGGCTCGTCGAGCGGTGAGAGCTCGGGCGCAAGTGCGCGCTCGAGCAGGAATCCGATGAGACCCCCGGACGGCTCCCACTCGAGCCGAACGGCGTCGGGCAAGTTGGTTGCTCTCAGTTCGTGTGGCGCCGGCGGAAGTGCGGTGAGACGCAGTTCGCCAATCATCCCGGGTGGACCGGGGCGACCGCGCGGGCTGAATGGCAACGCGAAGTAGAAGCGCCGAAGCGGCCCGGTCTCGGCTGCCGTTCGGGGAGGCGTCGTCACGGGAAGAGGAGCCGCCTTCTTCGTGGTCGGCGCCGGTGGAATCTCCTTCGCGACGAGAGCATCCGTCGTCAGCGACTCGACGATCGTCGCGGTACCACCGGGAACTGGCGTATCAGGTGGCGGCGCAGTATCCGGAGGTGCGTCAGTTTTTCGCTCGGGGACAGTAATGGTTCCGACTTGGGTGCCAAGCTCGAGAAAGCGGCTAGCCGGTGGTGCGGTCGTGCCGGTGAACCCGTAGACTTCGATTCGCGCGACATCAACCGGCATCGTGCCGTCGATGTTTTTTGATGGGACGGTCACCGTCACCGTGACTTCATCGCCGCGACGCCGCGCCTCGACTTTCTCGACGGCGGACGGGATGTGCACGATGGGCGGAAGCGGCGGGCCTTTCTTGCCACACGCGACGCCGGTGAACGTGAGCGTCGCGCTCAATGCCCAATGCCCAATGCTCAATGCCCAACGACGGGGTCGGGCCGTTCGGCGCATCATGCTTTCTATTAAGACGATGCGGCCGCTGGAAGGTCGCGCGTGGGATCCGATGCCGCGGTATCGGTCGGACCTCGACGTCCCATTTCAGGCGTTTTGTACCGGCGCACGTCGATGCCGTAGCCGCGCACCTTGTAGTTGAGGATGCGCTCGGTCGTGTCGAGCAGACGTGCCGCCTTGGCGCGATTACCTCGCGTGGTCTTCAACGCGTCCATGATCAGGTCGCGCTCGTAGCCGGCGACGGCGTCTTTCAGCGACACGCGAGTCACCGTGCCGGATGAGTCGGCGGTTTGCAGCGATGGCGGCAGATGGTGCCCGTGAATGACCGCACCGTCGCACACGAGGACGGCGCGCTCGAGGGCATTCTCCATTTCGCGCACGTTGCCGGGCCAGTGATAGGCCATCAGCATGTCGATGGCCGGG
>DASUFV010000211.1:0-4177 GCA_036274415.1 Actinomycetes bacterium | reverse complement strand
CAAGCGTTCCGCCCACGCTCGCGTCTCCTCGAACGTGTAACCGGGTTCAATCGGGATCCAGACCTGCAGCCCTCGGCGTCCGGTCAGCTTCGGATACGCGCGGACGCGCAGATGCGCCAGCGCGTCGCGATGGAGTCGCGCGAGCAGCAGCGTCTCGTCCCACGTGGTGTCGTCACCTGGATCAATGTCGAGCAGCGCGTATGTCGGCTCGTGCGGATTCTCGGTTGTCGACGTCCAGGCGTGCCATTCCAGCGCGCCGTAGTTGGCCACCCAGACGAGCGCGGCAGGTTCGTCCACGACGATGTACGTCTCGGTCTCGCCGGGATCTGCGTCGGGGTTGTCCCAGCGCGCCAGCCACTCGGGCGCATGCGCGGGTAGCTGCTTGTGCCAGAACCCCTTGTTCATCGCGCCGTTGGGATAGCGGTGCATGTTGAGCGGACGCCCTCGCAGGTACGGCACGACCGTCGGCGCGATTCGCGCGGCGTACCGGATCAGGTCGCGTTTCGTGATCGACTCCGACGACGTATCGCGACCCTCGAACATCACCTTGTCGAGGGTCGTGACCTTGACGTCGCGCCCGAAGATGCTCCATATCCCGGACTCGCCAAGCTCGTCCAGGGCGGCGATCTCGTCCTCGGACGCCGCCTCGGGTCGCAGCCGGATCGCCGCCTCCGCAGCGGGAAGGTCAGACCGCCACATGAAGTCCGGATCGGCCTTGACCTCGTCGTTGGTGCGACCTGAGAGCACCGACTTCGGATGCTCCTCCGGATCCCACCCCTCGACCGCGAAGTCGTCTCGTTTGTGCAGCAGCATCCACTGGTCTTGGCCGCCTTCCTCGCGGTTCGTGCGGACGAGCACGAGGCGTCCACGCAGCTTCTCGCCATGGACCTCCGCGTGCAGCTCCCCGTCAGCGACCGCCTTGAGCGGGTCGTCAACTCCGTGCAGCTCCCACGTGCCGGTGTCCCAGACGATGACGTCACCACCGCCGTACTCGCCAGCGGGGATGACGCCCTCGAAGTGCAGGTACTCGATGGGGTGGTCCTCGACGTGGATGGCCATGCGCCGAGCCTTCGGGTCGAGGGTGGGGCCCTTTGGCACGGCCCAGCTGGCGAGCGTGCCGTTCATCTCGAACCGCAGGTCGTAGTGCAGGCGACGCGCGCGGTGGCGTTGGACGACGAAGCGCAGCTGCCCGTCAGGGCGCGACTCGGTCTCTCGGGATGGCGATGCCTCGGACGCCGCGCCTCCCTCGGACGCCGCACCGGCCGGTTCCGGCGTCCGGTCGAAGTCGCGCATCGTGCGATAGCGCGTCAGCCGGTCGCCAGGCGATGACTCGGCCTTCGCGCCACGTCGGGGCATGCGTCCACCTCCTCCGGGAGGTATTCCCCCTGCTGCAGTTTGTAACCGGCGGGGCCTAGCCGCCGCGGATTGGGCGCACTTTGGGGTGCTGGGACGCCCTAACTGCACCCAGTCGTGAACTCAGCACCTAAGCGGACAACCGGCGGGAGGCAAAGAATCGCCTAAGCACTGCTGCTACCTCTTGACGTTGGTGGCGCAGCGCAAATCCTGCAAACCGCAGAAGCACCTTCTGTTCGTCAACCACCAGCTCGTTGCTGCGCATCATGTCCTGCCACCAGGCGAGCGCCTCCATGTGTTGCTGCCCGTCGATCTCGACGACGAGACCGTATTCATCGAAGTCAGCATCCAAATAGCGCCATCGGCCAGAGGCATCACGCCTTCGGCGCTGTCTCGTGGGAATCGGAAGCTCAAACTCACGACACAAGCGCACAAACAGAACCTCGTACTCGCTCAATGACCCTCCACCGACGTCGCGAATCGTTTCCACGAGAAGGGGTCGTCGCGCGATTCTCGGGAAAGAGCGCAGCACCTCCGACAGCTGTGCGGGCGTCACCAAGCCCTGCTGAACCCCCGACGCGATGATCGCCTGAGCGCCAAACTCGCTAGAAGCCCAGGCCGCGGCGTCCACGATCGATCTCGCTGGTCGTGTACGGCGAGGGGTTCGGGCGGGGTGGATGTCAGCTTCTCCGATCAGCCGCGTGCGCTTGAGCACGACGCCTGGTCGCGGGCGACTCCGCACCTCGTGCGGGACGACGATGAAGAACGGCGTCGCAGGGAAGCCCTGAAGTCCGTCAAGCACGGCAGCCGTCAGGCCAGCAACCGCAGACGCGGGATGCTGGGCGAAGAGTTCAACGGTGACGCGTTCGTCGAGCGTCAGCGTGCCCGAGTGGCGAACGATGACGCCACGCGCAGGTCGCTGCCAGCGACCTGACCTGACCATCCACTTCACGTGGTCCTTGCCGAAGACGCGGTTCGCGTCCGCTGACCGGAGCACCTTCGGTGTCTGCATCGCCATCCGAGCAGAGTGTCCAAACTCGGGCAAGGCCCGGCCGTGACAGCGCCCGACTGGGGATCGATGTGGAGTTCGGCTCGTTGTGGATGCCATTGGGTGCGTTTTGGGGCGTCATAGCGCACCAAAATGCACCCAATCCCGGTGGACGCCGGGCGCGCGTGGATGGCGAAACCCGCGGGCGCGCGTGGATGGCGAGACCCGCGCGCGTGGATGGCGAAACCCGCGGGCGCGCGCTGGCCACACCAGTGCAGGCATGCGAGAGGGCCCGGGACGCACGTCCCGGGCCCTCTGTTGCGCTGTGCGGTGAAGCGTGGACTAGAAGTCCATGCCTCCCATGCCACCGTCACCCGGGGCGGCCGGTGCAGCCTTCTCGGGCTTGTCGGCGACGACTGCCTCGGTGGTGAGGAAGAGGCCAGCGATGGACGCCGCGTTCTGCAGCGCCGAACGCGTCACCTTGGCGGGGTCGATGATGCCCTCGGCGATCATGTCGACGTACTCGCCGTTGGCGGCGTTGAGGCCGTGGCCAGCGTCCAGCGTGCTGACCTTCTCGGCCACGACTCCACCTTCGAGACCGGCGTTGACGGCGATCTGCTTGAGCGGAGCGCTGATCGCGGTCTTGACGATCGCGGCGCCGGTGCCCTCGTCACCCGTCAGGTCGATCTTCTCGAACGCAGCCTGCGAGGCCTGGAGCAGCGCAACGCCACCACCGGCGACGATGCCCTCCTCGACCGCAGCCTTGGCGTTGCGGACGGCGTCCTCGATGCGGTGCTTGCGCTCCTTCAGCTCGACCTCAGTGGCCGCGCCGACCTTGATGACCGCAACACCGCCGGCCAGCTTGGCCAGACGCTCCTGCAGCTTCTCGCGGTCGTAGTCGGAGTCGCTCTTCTCGATCTCGGTGCGGATCTGCTGGACACGTCCAGAGATCTGCTCGCTGTCGCCAGCACCCTCGACGATGGTCGTCTCGTCCTTGGTGACAACGACCTTGCGGGCGCGGCCGAGCAGCTCGAGGTCGGTGTTCTCGAGCTTGAGACCAACCTCTTCGCTGATGACCTGGCCACCGGTGAGGATCGCGATGTCCTGCAGCATGGCCTTGCGACGGTCGCCGAAGCCGGGAGCCTTGACGGCAACCGAGCGGAAGGTGCCGCGGATCTTGTTGACCACGACGGTGGCGAGCGCCTCACCCTCGACGTCCTCGGCGAGGATCATCAGGGGCTTGCCGGTCTGCATGACCTTCTCGAGGATCGGCAGCAGGTCCTTGACCGCTGAGATCTTCGAGTTGGCGATCAGGATGTACGGGTCTTCGAGCACTGCTTCCATGCGCTCGGGGTCGGTGACGAAGTAGGGCGAGATGTAGCCCTTGTCGAAGCGCATACCCTCGGTGAGCTCGAGCTCGAGGCCGAAGGTGTTGCTCTCCTCGACGGTGATGACGCCTTCCTTGCCGACCTTGTCCATGGCCTCGGCGATCATCTCGCCCACCTCGGTGTCGCCACCGGCTGAGATGGACGCCGTCGAAGCGATCTGCTCCTTGGTCTCGACGTCCTTGGCCATGTTGGACAGCTGCTCGCTCACGGCGGCGGTGGCCGTCTCGATGCCGCGCTTGAGCGCCATCGGGTTGGCACCGGCTGCGACGTTGCGCAGACCTTCACGCACCAGAGCCTGGGCAAGAACGGTCGCCGTCGTCGTGCCGTCACCGGCGACGTCGTCGGTCTTCTTCGCGACCTCCTTGACCAGCTCGGCCCCGATCTTCTCGTACGGGTCTTCGAGCTCGATCTCCTTGGCGATGGAGACACCGTCGTTGGTGATGGTGGG
>DASUFV010000210.1:0-2680 GCA_036274415.1 Actinomycetes bacterium | reverse complement strand
CGCGGCAGTTGGCGGCCACGAATCCCTGATGCCGCTGCACGAGAATCTCGAACGGCCGCGTGTCGTGAGGATCGCCTGCTCGTGTCAGGTCGACCAGTTCCTCGTCAGAGGCGTTTTCTCCAGGACGCATCCGCTTAGCCGTCCGCCATCCGTGCCATGGAACGCTCCCAAACGTGACAAGCTGGATCGTTCGGAAGTATATCCCGTGCGGTAATGTGACTTTCCAATCGCAACAGGTGTCGTTTGAGGAGCACGGGTCTCTGCGCCCGGCTCGAGATGGGAGCTGACAATCATGAACAGAGTGAGTCGAGGACTGACAGTGTGGATTGTGTGGTCGGTGGTGGTGCTGGGGGGCGTGCTCGCTCCGTCGAGCGCGATGGCGCAGGCGTGTTCCTGCCCGCCACCTGACCCCGGCGTCTGGATCGGCACCGCCGGTGCCGGACTCTCGATGACCCAGGGCAATACCGACACCATCAACTTCAATGTGTCCTTCGACATCACGCGCGATCCGAAGACGCGCAACATCATGAAGTGGACCGGGCTGTACCTGCGAGGCGAGCAAGAGAGCGAGCTGGTGTCGGATCGGCTGTCCCTCGCCTTCCGCGATGAGTACAAGTTGTCGAACCACGCGTACGTGTTCGGGCAGATCGAATATCTCCGCGACACGTTCAAGCTGATCGACTACCTCGTGGCTCCGACCGGTGGCATCGGATACCGCCTTGTGGAGACGCCGGCCACGACGTTCTCGGTGGACGGCGGCGTTGGCGCCGTCTGGGAGAAGAACCCCGATCTGGACGTCAGCACCGATGTCGCCGTGACCGCTGGTGAGAAGCTCGAGCACAAGATCACGGCAACGTCCACGTTTCGCCATGGCATCACCGCTCTCTGGAAGGCTGACGACTTCGAAGACGGTCTCTATACGATTTCAGTAGGACTCGGTGCGCGGCTGACCGGTCAGCTGCTGCTGTCGGTCGATTTGCTGGATACGTACAAGAACAAGCCGCCGACAGCGTCCACGGGTAAGAACGACGTCGCGCTCGTGACGTCAATCGCCGCCACGTTCTAGGCCCGGGCCGACCTCCGCGCCGCGTGGTGTCTCGTTGGGCGCCGTGACGTGGCTCCCAACGAGAACTTGACGCGCGCTCAGAAAGGGCCGTGCATCGAATCGAGCTCCATTTCTATCGAACGGACCGGCGAGGTGACGAGATGACCGTTGGAACTCCACAGCGCCATCCGATAGCCCACCAGCAGCCATCCGCTTCTGAGGGCTGAACCGCCGAGGATGGCGCCGCGAAAGAACACCTCCGCCGGTTCGTGAAAATAGGTGCCGCCCTGAATGGAGATACACGGATGTGGGCTCAGAACGAGCAGCCGGTAGGACGAGTGGGCGGTTCGGACGATCAGTCTCGACATGGGTCTGAGACTGTCGAGTCGGACCCCTTCGCCGTCCGTCGTCGTGAGGACGAAACTTCGAATATCTGGTGTTGGCTGCCCATCAGCGGCAGTGAGTGCCGGGGTGGTGAGAACCTGAACGCTTCGAGCCATGTGTCACCTCACATCTGAGGGGACCCAGGGCATCAGGAAAAGTCACATTTCAGGGTCTGACCCCACCGGATGTGAAAAATTCAGGGTCTGACCCCGCGAAAAATGCGGGGTCTGACCCCATAGAATGTGAAAAATTCGGGGTCTGACCCCGCTTTAAACTCGGGGTCTGACCCCGCTTTGAGGTTTGCAAATGTCGAGGTTGACCGTGTGCTTTGCCGCCGTGCTGGTGACGGTCTGCGGAATGGGCCCAACAGCGATGCCCCTGGCAGCGCAGTCGGCGGCGACGCAGGGGCGACTGGGCAGCGTCACGAAGCTTCGCTGCACCTTCAAGCAGGGTGCGGTCGGCGGATGGGCAAAGGGCGGCGCCGCCAACGCCGCCGTCCGGCCGACGACGTTGATGCTGCGGCTCGAGGGGATCGACATCGAAGCGGGCAGCGCGGTGGTGCGGACCGGGGCGATGACCACGGAGATCACCGCGAAGCGGACCGGCGGCTATCTGCACTTCATGCAGACGTTCAAGGGCGGGGCGCTCTACACCACCACCGTCTTCGACACCCCGAGCGGTGCCTTCAAGGCGGTTCACTCACGCCACGAGTACTTCACCGTCCCTGTCCCGGGCGCGACATCGAGCCCGGAGCAGTATTACGGGGAGTGTCTGGCGGAGTAGCGTTCTCGTTCTCGAACTGCTCGATCAGACGCTTCGCACGCTCGATGTTCCGCTGGCCCGCGGCCGTGTCGCCCGGCGCCAGACGCAGGAACTCCTTGAACTCTTTCGCGGCATCGTCGTACTTGTTGTCCAGGCGAAACAGCTCACCGATGTTGTAGTGCGCGTTGTAGTGATTCGGATTGATCCGGATGACTTCGCGGAGCGCCGCGGCGGATTCCACGTCCAGATCGAGATCCGCAAGCACCGTCGCCATGTTGTAGTAACCGCTCGCCGAGTCCGGATCGATCCGGGTCATCTCACGGAACTCGGCGACGGCGGCTTCCAGCTGTCGCTGACCCGCGAGCGTGATAGCGAGGTTGTTGCGGGCGTCGATCAGGTCAGGGTCGAGCGCGATCGCCTTGCGGTACTCGGCGAGTGCCTCGTTGTTCTGGCCGCTGCCCCGGTGCACGAGCGCGAGGTCGGTATGCG
>DASUFV010000209.1:0-3225 GCA_036274415.1 Actinomycetes bacterium | reverse complement strand
TTCAGGGACGCGACGAGCATCGACGCTGACCACGAGCACCTGGCGTCCGAATCTCGTGGCGATCTCGCCGATCAGCTCAGGTCGGGCGATCGCAGCAGTGTTGACCCCGACCTTGTCGGCGCCCTCGCGCAAGAGCCGGTCAACGTCTCCGACGCTACGGATGCCACCGCCGACGGTCAGGGGTATGAACACTTCTCCTGCAGTCTTGTGCACGACGTGGTACGTCGTCGATCGGTCACTACTCGAAGCAGTGATGTCGAGGAAGGTCAGCTCATCTGCGCCTTCGGCGTCATACCGTCGCGCCAGCTCGACGGGGTCCCCAGCGTCGCGCAGGTTCTCGAAGTTCACACCCTTGACCACGCGCCCGGCGTCGACGTCCAGGCACGGAATCACTCGTACCGCGAGGCTCATGCGGTTGCGCTGCCTTTGGCTGCCTCGACCTCGATCTCGACCAGCAACCTCGGATCGATGAGGGCAGCAACAGCCACCATCGTCGCCGCCGGGTTGACGCCTGCGAAGACCTTGCCGTGCACCCGACCCACGGCTTCGGCATCGCCCATGTCGGTGACGAACATGCGGGTGCGCACCACGTCTTCGCGCGAGAACCCGAGCTCGTGCAACGCGCTCAGAGCGATCGAGAATGCGGTCTCTGCTTGCGCAGCAGCATCACCGTCGGGTGTTCCGCCTGCACTGGCTGCTGTGGTTCCCGACACCCACGCGTGCTCGCCGAGCGCGACGGCTCGGTGGTAGCCGTATTGGGTCTCCCACAAGGCCCCCGTCTCGACCGAACGCCGCGAAGACGTCATGGCCGTGACACCGCGGCGAGCGCCTCCTCGAGCGTGAAGGCTCCGGCGTAAAGGGCTTTGCCGACGATGGCACCCTCGACGCCGAGGGGCACGAGAGTCGCGATGGCCTCGAGATCGGCCAATGAGGCGACGCCTCCGCTCGCGACGATCGGCCGATCGGTACGACTCGCAACCTCGCGCAGCAGTTCCAGGTTGGGCCCTTGCAGGGTTCCGTCCTTGGTGACGTCCGTGACGACATAGCGTGCGCAGCCGTCGCGATCGAGGCGCTCGAGCGTCTGCCACAGGTCGCCGCCGTCCTGAGTCCAGCCCCTGGCAGCCAAGGTGGTGCCCCGCACGTCCAGGCCGACAGCGACTCGATCGCCGTACTCGGCGATCACGCGTGCGCACCATTCGGGGTTCTCAAGAGCTGCCGTCCCGATGTTGACTCTGCGACAGCCAGTGGCGAGTGCCAACCGCAGCGAATCGTCATCGCGGATGCCCCCGCTCAGCTCGACCTGCACGTCAAGTCGACCGACGACTTCGGCCAGCAGCTCACGGTTGTGACCACGCCCGAATGCCGCGTCCAGGTCTACGAGGTGCACCCACGTGGCTCCGGCGCTTTGCCAGGCCAGGGCAGCAGCGACGGGGTCTCCGTACGACGTCTCCGAGCCTGCTTCACCCTGTACCAGTCGGACAGCCTGTCCGTCGGCGACGTCGACTGCGGGAAGCAGCTCGAGTGATCCGGTCGCACGCGAGTCTTCAGCGGCTTCGGATGACATGGCCGAACTCTACGGGTCAGAGATCGACTCGACCTTCGGGGTCCCAGACCAGCCAGACGATGAGCGGGACCAGAATTGTTGTGATCGTGAGACCCATCCAGCGGGCGTTCCAGGTGTCGGTGAGCATGAAGATGACAGCGTTCGCTGCGAGCCAGAAGCCCGCGACAATCCAGATCCTCCGCCTTCTGCGTTGCTCGCGGGCAGATCGTTGCGGCTGCTTGCGCTGCGATGCCTTGGCGTGCTGATCCGGGGCGGCAGTTGCTGCTGCCCCGGCGGCTCGCGGTGCCCGCTTTCGCGCGCGCTGCTCCGCACGTTTGCGGGCTCGCTCCTTGCTCATGTCGGCAGGTTAAAGGGTCGACAGCCAGTTACGAAGCAGAACGTGTCCCGCGTCCCCCGACTTCTCAGGGTGAAACTGCGTAGCCATGAGTGGACCGTTCTCCACCGCGGCGACGAACGCCGATCCATGCGTACCCCACGTCACCTTCGGCGAACGAGGACCACTCGACGAGTCGGCCTCGGTGGGCCCGGTCCAGGTGCGCACCCCGTATGAGTGCACGAAGTAGAAGCGTTCCCGCTCGACGCCAGCGAAAAGCGTCGACCCCGCGGGTACGTCCACCGTGTTCCAGCCCATGTGCGGAAGGATCGGGGCGTCCAGCTTTTCCACCACTCCCGGCCATTCGCCGAAACCAGCAGTAGTCACGCCGTGTTCTACCCCCCGCTCGAAGAGCACCTGCATGCCGACGCAGATGCCCAGCACGGGACGACCTCCGGCCAGACGACGATCCACAATCTCTTGCGCGCGGAGTCGCTCGAGCCCTGCCATGCACGCCGCGAACGCCCCGACTCCCGGCACCACCAGTCCCTCGGCGTCCTCGGCTTCGGAGCGGTTCGCACTCAGCACGACGGAGGCCCCGGCGCGCTCCAGCGCGCGAACCGCCGACCTGACGTTTCCCGACCCGTAATCGAGCACCACGACACGGGGAGGCCTGCTGGACGAAGCTGCACTCACAAGTACAACCACCCGGCTACGGCACAGAGGACGGCGAACAAGGCCAAGAGCCCGGTGGCCCATACCGGAGCGCGCTGCGTGTGCATGGCGTACACACCGCCCATGCAGAAGCCAGCAACGCCGAAAAGCGCGATCGGAGCCAGAGATTCCATGACAGTTCGGTCAGTCGTGTGGTCGGCTACTGACCCAGAGTGCCTTTGGTGGATGGCACGCCAGACACGCGGGGGTCAAGGGCAACGGCATCACGCAACGCACGCGCGACTGCCTTGAACTGCGCCTCGACGATGTGATGAGCATTGCGGCCGGCCTGCACCTCGACGTGCAGGGTGATTCTGGCCTCAGCCACGATCGATTCCCAGATGTGCCGCGTCAACGTCGTGTCGTAGGTGCCGATCAGCTCGACGAGTTCGGGCTCGGAGTGCACGAGGTAGGGGCGTCCGGACAGGTCGACCGAGGCCAGCACCCGAGTCTCGTCCAACGGGACGAGTGCGTGGCCGAATCGTGTGACACCGGCTTTGTCTCCCAGCGCCTCGCGGAGGGCCTGGCCGACGGCGAGCGAGGTGTCCTCGACCGTGTGGTGAGCGTCGACTTCGATGTCACCTGTCGTGTGCACGGTCAGATCAAGTAGCCCGTGCTTGCCCAGCTGCCCGAG
>DASUFV010000208.1:0-7143 GCA_036274415.1 Actinomycetes bacterium | reverse complement strand
GTGTGGGTGCGCGAGATCCCGGGAATCTTGCGCAGTCGCCCGAGCGACTTCTCGAGGGCGTCGATGTCAGCGACTCTGACCTTGAGGATGAACGACTCGTCACCAGCGACGAACCAACAGTCCTCGACCTCGTTGAGCTCGCTCAGGTCGGCCGCGATGGCGTTGGGATCAGCGTCGTCGGACTGCTCGACGCCGACGATGGCGACCACGCCGAGGCCCATCGCTGCGGGGGACAGCGCCGCGTGGTACCCGGTGATCACCCCCGCCTGCTCCAGGCGCTTGACCCGGTCGGCGACGCTCGGGCCGGACAGCCCCACCAGGCGAGCCAGGTCGGCGTAAGGGATGCGGGCGTTGGCACGCAGCGCCGCGAGGATGGTGCGGTCGACCGCGTCCAGGGCCGCCCGGCGTCGCGAACCCCGGCCGATGGTGGGGATACCCCCGGTCGACGTGAGGTCGGCGGCTCCCGAAGGGCCACGAACGGGAACATTCTCCATATGCAAGGTGTTTACCCCACTGTCGGCTGGTATTCGTTGGACTTCACCGGCTCAATGCCTTAGTATTGTAGTCACGAGGCCAATAGGGCCTCGGATTCAAAGAAGAACACACGAGAAAGTCATGGAGTTGAGATTCATGGTCCCGTCGCTCGAGGTTGCTCGCGCTCACGTCCGCGTGCTCGAACTGGAAGCGGACCGTCTGCGTAACCGCCACCAGGGCCCCTCTACCTTCCGGCGCATGCGTAACGCGCTCAAGGCCCGCTCGCACTGAACCCAGCGTTCAGGGCGCTGAGGCGCTCTTGGTAGGTGAGCAACGCCCACCCACCCCCTGACCATACGACCCTCTCGCGGGCAGTGTCGTCCCCTCAATTGCCTGCCCACGGGAGCTCTCGGGGTCCCTCCTCGAGAACCACAACACCCCCGTCACCGTCTCCGCGCGGTGAGCGGGGGTGTTGATCGTCTGGTGCTGTTCGTCGAGCCAGTCGATCTCGACCCCCGGCGTGCAAGCGGCGGTGGAATCGAGCGGCGGTTCCCGAGGGTTACCCTGGCCGCAGGGGACGCCGTAGGCGCGGGCCGCGAGGAGGTGGGCGCAATGGCGAGAGTGCTGGTCTTCGTCGTGCTGCTCGGAGTGGTGATCTACCTCGCGATCCGGCTCATCCAACGTCCAGGCGGTGGCGGTGGCATCCGCCCCGGTCGGCGACCGGTCGCACCGGACGACGACCCCACGTTCCTTCGCGACCTCGACACCCAGTTGTGGGAGGAGCAGCGACGCCAACGCGAAGGCGGCTCAGACGACCCGTCGCCTTAACACCCGCTCGCTCGCGCGGTCACACACCGCCGTAGCTGTGGAACCCCACGAAGAAGATGTTCACGCCGAAGTAGCTGAACAAGAACGCGGCCAATCCGATGATGGCGATGATGGCGGCTGGACGCCCGCGCCAACCAGCCGTCGACCGCGCGTGCAGGTAGGCCGCATAGATGACGAGGGTGACGAACGACCAGGTTTCCTTCGGGTCCCAACCCCAATAGCGACCCCACGCGTCCTCGGCCCAGATCGCACCCGCGACAACGGCGAAGAACCACAGCGGGAACGCAAACGCAATCGTCTGGTACGCGACACGGTCGAGTGCGGTTGAA
The DNA here is from genome assembly GCA_036274415.1 of Actinomycetes bacterium. Taxonomy (GTDB): domain Bacteria; phylum Actinomycetota; class Actinomycetes; order JAHEKZ01; family JAHEKZ01; genus JAHEKZ01. Next base: position 5,512 of record DASUFV010000208.1, on the reverse strand, counting down.
CTCGGCAGCCGCACACCCACGGCGTCCCACATACCGCCGCGCTCGCCGGCCGCGACACGACGTTCGGTGCGTTCAGAGATCAGGTAGAGAACCGAAGCCAACGAACCGACCGTGAACACGGCGCTGCTGATGATGGCGGCGGTCACGTGGATCCACAACCAGTACGACTTCAGAGCCGGCACGAGCTCAGCTGACTCGGTGTAGAGCACGAGTACGGCGACGCCCAGGAGCAAGAGGCTGAACAGCACCACGATGATCCCGAGATCGCGCCACTCCTTGCGGCGCCCGATCATCGCGACCCAGATCACGAGCAGCGCGGCGACGCCGGTCACCGTGAACTCGTACATGTTTCCCCACGGCGGACGTTCGGCTGAGATTCCTCGCGTCAGAACGGCGAGGGAGATCAGCACGGCCGCCAGAACGCTCAGGGAGACACCGACGCGGGCCCAACGCTCGTCTGCTGGAAGTTCACCGGTGTTGACGGGTGGGTTCGCCACAGCCACCGAGCCGTGCGACTCAGCTCCGTGCGCCACGGCGCCGTGACTCGAGGAGCGGCGCTGCTGACGGGACTGCAGCCGACGACGTCCGCTACCGACAGCCAAGTCGAGCGCGAAAGCGAACAAGGCAACCGCGAGCACGATGATCGTGCTGTAGACCAGCCCGTTGCTCAGGTGCGCCCACGACTCGCTCGTCACATGTGCTCCTTGTCATCTTCTTGGTCGCTCTGTATCTGAGCGGCCACCGCGTCCACCTCGTTGGCCAGACCGCTCCACTCGGTCTGCGACAGTCCAGCCACCTCGACGAGGGTACGTCCCTCCTCGTTCCTGCTGACGCGTACCCAGACGCGCCGACGGTGCACCAGCAACGACAGCGTGATACCGATCAGTCCCGCCCCGACAGCCCACAGCGCCACCCAACGCCCGGGGTCGGACGCCACCTGCAGGTTGGCGAACTCCGCGAGCCCGTCGAAGGTGATCGAGCCGCGATCACCGGGGAGCTGCCACGTCTCACCAACGGCCAGGTCTTGCCTTCCCAGCTGCTTCATGTCCGACGTGTCGAGCTGATAGACGTTCTGGGGGATTCCGGTGTCCAGGCCGAGATCTCCCGCCCATGCACCGAGGTACACACGTGGGTTGTCCGCCTCCGGGAACAACGACTTCGGACCAGTCGCAGGGCTCACCCGCTCGGGAGCGGTAGGTGCAACGGTCACGTTGAAGCCCAGTTGCTCGGGTTGCACGTCCGGAACCTTCACGACCGTGGTGGAGGTGAAGGACGCGTCCTGCGGTAGCGCAGGCACCGCCCCGGAGTAGACGACGTCGCCGTCCCCGTCACGAACGGTGAACATCGGTGCGTACCCGCTCCCAATGAGGAAGACCTTCGCGCCGTCCACACCCAACGGATGATTCACCTCGACGGTGGTGGTCGTCGGTTCCGCGTCCGCCGACGTTCGGTACGTCATCTCAGCTGTGAACGAGTCGGGCTGCCCGCGTCGAGGGCCCTCTTGGAGAAAGGTCGCCTCGAAGTCGTCAAGGGTGAACGAGAAGGGTGCGAGCAATGACGGTGAGAACCCCCGACCTGGCGAGAAGTCGTCGTACTGCGTGAGGGTGTTGGCAAAACCTTCGCCCTCGACGACAACAACGTTGCCCCGGTAACCGAACCACGCCCCCCAGGCGACGCCCACCAGTAGCACCAGAAGTGACACATGGAACAGCAGGTTGCCGATCTCGTGGAGGTAGCCGCGCTCGGCGGAGACGGCGTGAGCGCCCTCGTCCCTGGGCCGGACGCGAAATCGCTGTGACCGAATCACACGCTCGGCCCGGTCCAACGCGACGGACGCCGAACCGTCCACGGTCCAACTGCGGTGCTCTGGCATGCGGGCAAGGTTGCGCGGCGCCGCTGGCGGCACCGACCGCACGTTGCGCGCGTACTGGAAGCATCGCGGCACGATGCATCCCGCCAGCGACACCATGAGCAGCAGGTAGATCGCGGCAAACCATGGGGCTGCGTACACGTCAAAGAGATTCAGACGGTCGAGCCACGGGCCGATCGTCGTGTGGTCCTGCAGGTACTCGGCGACTCGAAGTGGGGACGTGCCGCGCTGCGGAAACACAGACCCCGGGATCGCAGCGAGGGCCAACAGAAACAGCAGGATCAAGGCCGTTCGCATGGAGGTGAGCTGTCGCCACATCCAACGCAGCCCGCCAAGGAAGCCCAGGCGCGGTGGGGTGACGTTCTTGTCGGAGACGACCGGGTCAGGCGGGTTGAGCTGGTCGATGACGTCGCTCGGCATCAGAACGGCACCCCGAAACTCGCTGTCCAAACGCGCAGCTGAATCGACAGTTCGTGCCACGCGCCGGTGACCATGAGGACTCCGAGCACGACGAGCATGCCGCCGCCGATCCGAACCAGCAGCACGTAATGCCTCTTCATCCAGGTCATCGCACCGAACGCCTTGCGGAAGACAAGCGCAACGAGAAGGAACGGGAGCCCAAGGCCGATGCAATAGATCGCTGCCAAGGCGGCACCGCGCAGCGCGCTCGCCGAGTCGATCGCGAGTGTCTGTACGGCGGCAAGCGTCGGCCCGATGCAAGGCGTCCACCCGATACCGAAGAGAACGCCGAGCAGCGGGGCACCCACCAACCCCATCGTGGCGTTCTGGTCGGGCTTCCACGTGCGGTTCAGCCAGGGGATCAACCCCATGAACGCCAAACCGAAGACGATCGTCAGTACGCCGAGAACTCGGGTGATGGTGGTGGAGTTCTGCAGCAACACCGAGCCCAAGCCGCCGAAGAGCGCTCCGTACGAGACGAACACAGCGGTGAACCCGAGAACGAAGAGCGCCGTGCCGAGCAGCAGGCGTCCTCGCTTCGCCTCAGCCAGATCGAGCCCCACCATCCCGGTGGTGTACGAGAGATACGCCGGCACCAAAGGCAGGACGCACGGAGACGCAAACGACACCACACCCGCCGCAAGCGCGAACAGGGCAGCGAGGAGAAGCGAGCCGCTGGTCACGGTCTCGGCGGGATCGACCAGCGCCACCTGAAGCACTACTGCTTCTCCTCGAGGACTTGGTCGACCAAATCTGAGAGTTGCGAGTACGACGTCGGACCAGCGACCCCGCCAGCGATTCCACCATCACGATCGATGATGACGGTCCAGGGCAGTGCCACCGGTGGGAACGAGTCGTGGAACTCCAGCTGGATCTCCCCGGAGGAGTCCGAAAGGGACGGGTACGTGATGCCGTACGTGTTGATGAACGCGTTGGCGTTCGCCTCGTCGTCCTGGACGTTGATGCCGACGAACGCAACGCCCTTCTTCTTGTTCTGTTCGAAGACCTCCTGCAACGCTGGGGCTTCAGCCCGGCAAGGCCCACACCAGGACGCCCAGACGTTCATCACGACGACATCGCCAGCGTTGTCATCCAGTGAGTACTCGTCACCGTCAAGAGTCGTGCCGTGGATGTCTGGCGCGTCCACGCGTTCGGACCGGTCGATCAGTCGAGCCGTGCCGTCACCGCTGATGAACCCTTGATTGTCGCCGGACTCGAAGGAGTTGGTGGCCGAGCACGAAGTGATGCCGACCAGAAGCACCAATCCGGCGATGAGGGATCCGGCCGATCGCATGCGTAGCGTCACGCCTCACGCCCCGGACTTCTGCTTCTTGAACGCCGCAGGCAGAAGGTCTCGCGCGGGTTCGGTGTACGTCACAGCCACGATCTCGTCATCGCGATACGTGAACGACGTCAAACTGGCGAGCGAACACTCGCGGCGGCGCGGATCGTGCCAGAGCCGTCGACCCTCGACCTGAGTGCGAGTGACCCAGATCGGCAGCTGATGGCTGACCAGCACAGCCTCATGGCCACGGGCTGCATCACGCGCCGCCGCCATAGCGGCCAACATCCGAATCGCCTGTGCGCGGTAAGGCTCACCCCAGGAGGGGCGGAACGGGTTGCGCAGGTGCCGCCAGTGACGCGGGCGAGTGAGGGCTCCATCGCCCACACCAAAGGTGAGCCCCTCGAACAGGTTGTCTGCCTCGATCAGTCGGCCATCCACGACGACCTGCAGTCCATGGGCGTCCGCGATCGGTTGCGCAGTCTCCTGTGCACGCTCGAGCGGAGACGCTCCGACATGTGCGATGTCGGCGTTCGACAAGTGCTCGGCGACACGTGTTGCCATCTTGCGGCCGAGCTCGCTCAGCCGGTAGCCGGGCAGGCGTCCGTAGAGAACGCCTTTGGGGTTGTGTACTTCCCCGTGCCGCATCAGGTGCACGACAGTGTGCTCGGTCACGCTGCCTCCGGAGTAGCACGCGCGGCAGCCTCGGCAGCGGCGGGAAGCGCCTCAAGCACCCGAGCGATCGCGTCATCGTCATGTGCGGAGCTGAGGAACCATGCTTCGTACGCTGACGGCGGCAGGTAGACACCGGACGCCAGCATCGAGTGGAAGAACGCCCGGAAGCGGAACGCCTGCTGCTGCTGCGCGTTTTCGTAGTCAATGACCTCGCGGTCGGTGAAGAAGACACTGAACAACGAGCCGGCGCGCTGCACCTGGTGTGCCACACCCGCATCAGACAGGGCAGTCGAAACGGCCCTGCTCACTTCAGCGGCCCGTCGATCAACCGTTGCGTAGACGTCGGCGTCGAGGGCGTGCAACGTCGCCAATCCGGACGCGGTAGCGATCGGGTTACCACTCAACGTGCCGGCTTGGTAGATCCCGCCCTCTGGCGCGAGCTGAGACATGACATCGGCTCGACCGCCGAACGCCGCAGCCGGAAGGCCGCCGCCCATCACCTTGCCGAACGTCATGAGATCAGCGACGACGCCTTCGAGACCGAACCATCCCGAGCGGCTCACGCGGAAGCCCGTCATCACCTCATCGCTGATGAAGAGTGCCCCTGAATCTGTGCACAGTTCCGCAAGTCGCGCGTTGAATCCGGGCAACGGAGGGACGACGCCCATGTTCGCTGCAGCTGCCTCTGTGATCACGCAGGCGATTTGGTCACCGGCCTCGGCGAAGACTTTCTCGACTGAAGCGACGTCGTTGTACGCAAGGACAATGGTGTCGGCCGCCGTTCCCGCAGTGACACCTGGAGTGTCAGGCAGACCGAGCGTCGCAACGCCAGACCCGGCTGAGGCCAGCAGCGAGTCGACGTGGCCGTGGTAGCAGCCGGCAAACTTCACGACCTTGTGGCGTCCTGTGAAGCCCCTCGCGACCCGAATCGCCGACATCGTGGCCTCGGTGCCACTCGAGACCAGGCGCACTTGATCGACGGGCGTGCGCGCGACGATCTCCTCGGCGAGCTCGACCTCCGCAGCGCCAGGGGTCCCGAATGACGAACCGCGGCTGACGGCGTCCTGAACGGCCTCCTGCACCGCGGGATGACGATGACCCAAGATCATCGGGCCCCACGAGCACACCAGGTCGACGTACTGACGGCCGTCGGCGTCCCAGAGGTACGGCCCCTCGCCACGCACCATGAACCGGGGGGTGCCACCCACGGCGCGGAAAGCGCGGAC
>DASUFV010000207.1:0-4190 GCA_036274415.1 Actinomycetes bacterium | reverse complement strand
CGCGCAGTCCGACCGAGGCTCCGGCACGTCGCCGTGGGAGCTGGAATCCTCGGAGTCAGTTGCGCGTTGCTCGTAGCCATTGTGCTTCCACGACAGGGTCCGCTGCCTGACAATGCCCCGTGGGCTGCATCAGGCACGCTTTCCAGCATGGGACCGGACATCCGTGTTCTCAATGAATATGACCTGGGAGGCTGGCTTCTTTGGACCGCGCCGAGCGTCAGTCCTGGAATCGATGGACGGACCGAGATCTACTCTCCGTCTTACGTTGAGGACTATCTCGATGCCGGGACGCTCCGAGGCGATTGGCAAGATGTCGTTCGCGACGGCGACTTTGATGCTGCGTGGCTTCGACAGGACACTCCGTTGGTCACCGGGCTCGAGGACATCCTCGGATGGAAGGTAGTGTTCGAGGACGACTGGTCCGTCATCTTGGTCCCTCCTGGAGAGGCAACGAGAGACTAGGGCGCCTTGCGCGAGCCAAGAGCGACACGCCGGGCCACCCACCCACCGGCAAGAACCGCTCTGTCGCGACCACCGCCCTCAAGCCACGGTTGATGAGCGGTTGGACCGCCTCTAAATCGCTTCCGCTGGAACGGGCTCGATGGAACTTCACCGCAGGCCGAAGAAGGACGTTCCAGGACCTCAACGACAGAAGCTGAAAGCCAGCCATCGACAACAGCCGCTGCAGGTCCACGCGGTCGTATCGGCGCACGTGTCCGACAGCGACGTCATGGTCCGACCACAGCCGCTGATCCGCGGGGACTGCAACCAGCAGCCGACCACCCGGCTTGAGCACGCGATATAGCTCTTCGACGGCGCGGTCATCCTCCTCGATGTGTTCGAGCACATCAAAGGCAATGATCAGGTCGACTGAGCGATCACGCACGGGCAGCAGGCGAGCATCTCCCTGCATGGCCAGAACACCTCGAGCCCGCGCGATGCCCGCTCCTTGATCTGAGTACTCGACCGCAAAGGCTGTCCAGCCGGCGTCACGGAGGACACGCGTGTTACCTCCGCCTGCGGCACCGATGTCAAGCGCCACCCCAGGCGTCAAACGGCGAACGGCACTCCGAACGATGGACCGGCGCTCTTGGTACCACCAGTGCGTGTCTTCCAGAGCAGTCAGGCGCGCAATCTCGGTACGGTCCACGTAACTAGTGTGCCGGAGGTTCTGGTGATCAGCGTCGTGGTGCCGGTGTACAACGAACAGGAAGTGCTGCCCGCGTTCTTCGACCGTCTGCGTCCAGTCTTGGGAGCGCTCAATGAGGAATACGAGGTCGTCGTCGTCGACGACGGAAGCACGGACGACACACATGCCATCGCGGACGACCGAGCGCGTGGTTGGCCACAACTTCGGTGTCTGCGTCTGCGGCGCAACATGGGACACCAAGCTGCCTTGACGGCCGGCTTGGATGCAGCGGTTGGCGACTGGGTGCTCACGATCGACGCTGATCTTCAGGATCCACCCGAACTGATCCCCGAACTACTCGGCGCTGCCCTCCGCGGCCAGGCCGACGTTGTGTATGCGACGAGATCGGATCGAAAGACGGACAGCCGATTCAAGAGATGGAGCGCACACGTCTACTACCGACTTATGGCTGGCATGACGGAGACAGAGTTGACGCGACACGCTGGAGACTTCCGGTTGATGTCTCGGCGAGTTGTCGACGACCTGAACGGACTCCCAGAGCGCCACCGCGTCTATCGCCTCCTAGTGCCCTATCTCGGTTATGAATCCACCACCGTCTCGTACGAACGGAATCGGCGAGCAGCTGGCGAGAGCAAATACCCCCTAGGCAAGATGATCCGCCTCGCCCTGGACAGTGCGACAAGCTTCTCAGCCTCTCCCCTGCGGCTGGCGACCTGGCTCGGGATGCTTGGGTCGCTCGTGAGCGTGTTGCTCGGTGCCGTGGCAGTGATCGCGTGGGCATCGGGAGCCACCGTTCCCGGATGGACGTCGGTAATGGTGTCGGTGTTCTTTGTAGGCGCGATTCAACTGCTGAGCTTGGGCCTGCTAGGAGAGTACGTTGGCCGGATCTACTCCGAACTCCAACGCAGACCGCGCTACTTCCTCACCGAGGATCCCTCGGAACACGACGATTAGCACCCACGCACGTCAACTGATCAGTCTCCGTAATCGATCCACCTGCTTCTCCCACGACCACTCGGCCTGAACCCACTTCCGCCCGCGCTCCCCCACCGCTGCGCGCGTCGGGCCATCGGCCAGCAGAGCGGACAAGCGCTCTACAACTTCCGCTGTCGCAGCCGGGCCGTTCCGCACGATCCACCCGGTCTCGCCCTCGATGACGGCATCCGGCGCACCACCGGAATCACCGGCGATCACCGGCAACCCGGTGGCGGACGCCTCGAGGTACACGATCCCCAGGCCCTCGACATCGAGCCCGCGGCGCCGCGTCCGACATGGCATCGCGAAGACGTCACCCGCCGCGTAGTGCGCCGGCAAATCGGGCCACGCCACCGACCCGGTGAACACGATGTCCTGCGCCCACGTTGAGTCGAGCGCCATCTGCTCGAGCTTTCCGCGGTAAGGCCCCCCGCCTACCAGCAGCAGCGCGACGTCAGGCATCCGCTGCTTCAGCGCAGGGAACGCCTCGATCAACGTGTCCTGCCCCTTCCGACGCATCAGACGCGACACACACACGACGACCGGCCGTTCCCCAAGCCCCAGCCGCTGCCGCACGGCTGCCCGGTCGGCGTCCGGTCTGAACAGCTCCGTGTCGACGCCGGGCGTCAGCTGCACCATCCGTTCCGCAGCGACCGGCGACAGCGCTCCCCCGATCCGCCGCCGCGTGTACTCGCCGAGGTACGTCACGACGTCCACGCTGTCGCCGATGCGTCGCAGCATCTGCCGAGCCGCGGGCAGCTTGGCCCATCCCGACTCGTGCCCGTGGGTCAGAGCCACGATCTTGGACGCCCCAGCCACACGAAGCGACCGCCCCAACAGCCCGAGCGGAGCCGCAGCACCGAAGAGCACCGCGTTGCACCCGTGCGAGCGAAGCAGCTCCACGGCTCGACGCCGGACGCCGGGCGTCGGCAACAGCACCGACGTATCCTCGCGCACGACCTCGAACGGCTGGTCGGCGTCGAACTCCTCCCAGCCCTTCCACTTCGAGGTGTAGACCATGACGTCGGCTGGATCGAGTCGCCGGACTAGCTCGTGAACGAAGGTCTGGATTCCGCCCGGTCGAGGGGGAAAGTCGTTCGTGACGACCAGCAGCCGCGTCATGGGCTACCTCCGGTCGCTGGGGCCAGCGGCTGCGGCACCGTGACGCCGTTCTCCTCTGCCCAGGCGCGGGCACTCGCTATGCGGGCAATCGTCTTCGGATGCGTTCCGAACCACCGGTACAGCACCCGGTTCGGCGTCACGTCCGACTTCGCGGTCACAGCAAGCCGGCGCTGCATCTCAGCAAACGTCTGAGGGTCGCGGGTGAGGTCCAGCGCGTGCATGTCCGCGCGTCCCTCGATCTCACGGCTCGCAGCACTCTGCACGGGAGTCGAGATGAACATGAACACTGCAATGAATGCCAGCAGGAACGCCACCGACCGACCGTCGCCCAAGCCGTTGATCCCGAGCCACTCCAACAACCCGCTCCATGTCGACAACAGATAGAGCAGCACCACTGCAGTCATCGCGCCGAGAGCTCCCAACACCGTGCCGACTACGACGTCCTGATTCTTCACATGCCCCAGCTCGTGCGCGACGACGGATTCGATTTCGGCGTCCGGCGCCTGGGCGAGCAAGGTGTCGAACACGACGATCCGCCGACTACTGCCGAAGCCCGACACATACGCATTGAGCGTGGACGTCCGTCGACTCGCGTCTGCAACAAGCACGTCATCAACTTGGACGCCGTCACGCTCGGCCAACTCGAGCAGGCTCGTTCGCAGTGACCCGTCCTCCATTGGCGTGAACTTGTTGAAGACCGGCTCGATGAGGAGCGGGTATAGGAACGACACCGTGACGACGAGCACCGCCGCCCCGAGCGAGGCGATCACCCACCACCAGTCCGGCCAACGTCGCGCCAGCGCAATGAGCACGGTGAGCGCCAGCAGCACGATCCCTGCCGAGATGCCGAACGCCTTGGCCACGTCCACCAACCACGCGCCCCAGGTTCGCGTCGACAGCCCGTGCGTGCGTCGCACGGATTCCCCCCACGCCGACAACGGCA